>NZ_CEZOWA010000013.1:0-41959 GCF_983056325.1 Candidatus Marivariicella sp.
TATATATAAACCAACCTTTTTAGTTGAGAAGATGATATTCCTAATTCTTTAGAAACAATATCTCTTGTTGAACTTCTGTTAGATTTAACAGAAGTTAAATCGGTTCGGTTCCCTGTCCTTTTCTGTAAAGATTATCAAGTGTTAGATGTTAAGTTATGTTCATCGTCCGGAGGGGAGCCTATAACTATAGAATAATTTATGATCTAACTTAATCTTTAGTTAATAGTGATACCATATTTGGAACAAGATTTGGAACAAATTGAGGGATATAAAATACAAAACCCTGTAAAATAAGAGACTTACAGGGTTAAAATGTGGTACCTCCAGGAATCGAACCAGGGACACAAGGATTTTCAGTCCTTTGCTCTACCAACTGAGCTAAGGTACCGGATTTTAAAGTGTAGCAAATATAATGGGCTTTTTAGACTAGAACAAATCATTACTAATAAAAATCTTTTGGTATTTTTGATTTATAGATAAATGATAGTTATGAATCTAGTTTTAGATATTGGAAATACCTTCTCTAAATATTCTGTTTTTAATATTGAAAAAATTCAGGATCATGGTTATTGGGCGACTGACAAGATAATTGAAGAATTTAAAACCTGGATAAAAAACAATCCTAATTGTAGATCTATTATAGTTTCAGATGTTTTTGGAATTGATAATTTTATTTTCGAGTCAATAGCTAAATGTAAAGTTATTTGGGTTTCACATAAAATTGAATTACCATTTAAAATAGAATATAAAACGCCTGAAACTTTGGGGGCAGACAGAATCAGTCTTATAAGTTCAGTAGTAGTTGAATACCCTAAAAAAAACTGTTTAGTTATTGATTTAGGAACTTGTATAACTTATGATTTTGTAAATGACCTTGGAGATTATTTTGGAGGATCAATAAGTCCAGGTTTTTCGCTAAGATATAAGAGTCTGAATTTATATACCTCAAAACTACCTCAATTAGATTTTCATTTGCCAGATAATTTTCATGGTACTTCGACAGAAAAAAGTATTCATTCCGGAATATATTATGGCATAAAAGCGGAGGTTGAAAATCAAATAGCATATTACACGAAAATTTATAAAAATTTAACAGTCATTTTAACAGGAGGAGACAGTGATAAGTTGGCAAACCAAATAAAAAATGGCATATTTGCCAATCATATTTTTTTAGCTAAGGGATTATATTCCCTTTTAAAATTGAATACAAAAGGATTTTGAAAAAAATAATTCTGTTTTTTATCGTTTTACTTAGTCTACCATCTTTTGCCCAAGTTGGAACCGGATCACCATACTCTTATATTGGTTTTGGTGAAACCAATTTTAGGGGAAATCATTTAAATAGAGCAATGGGTGGTATTGATGTTTACATAGACTCGATACATCCCAATATAAATAATCCTGCAAGCTATGGTATGTTAAAGGTGACCACATATTCTGTTGGTGTTAATTATCGAAACAATATTTTATCTAATAACTCAGAATCTCAAAAAGTTACTACTTCAGCCATAGACTACATTGGAGTCTCTATACCAACAAAACGTTTTGGATTTGGATTCGGAATTACTCCTTTTAGTTCAGTTGGCTATTTGCTTGAAGAAGTAACACAAACAAATCAGATTGATGCAATCAACAGATTTACAGGTGAAGGTGGAATAAATAATGCTTTTTTAAATATTGGGTTTAAAGCTGCAAAAGGTTTAAATATTGGACTTTCAACAAATTATGGATTTGGAGACATAACATACAGAAAAACTCAAATAATTGATGGTATTGAAAATGGAACATATCTTGAGAGTAATTCAAGTTTGTCAGGGATAAATTTTAAAGCTTCTGTTGGTTTTACTATTCCGTTTCAAAACTTAGAATTTCATGGATTAGTTAGCTTTAGCCCAGAATCTAAACTCACCTCACAAAACGTTCAGATTGTCTATACTAGATCCCTCCTTAATGGAGACCAGTTGGGAGACTTTGAGGAGACGGATTTAGCTAAAAGGGGTCTTGATAAAACTAAATTTATACTTCCAAGAACATATTCAATTGGTTTGGGTATTGGAAAAGATAAGAAATGGTTCCTTGGTTCTCAATATAATAAATCTAATAATAGTAGTTTCATAAATGAATTTGTAAATCAAGAAAGTATAACCTACGAGGATGCAGCAAGATTTGGACTTGGTGGTTTTTACATACCTGAATATACATCTATAACATCTTATTGGAAAAGGATAGTTTATCGATTTGGTTTTAGATTTGAAGATAAGGGGTATCAAATAAACAATCAGTCAATTAAAGAAAATGGTATTACATTTGGGTTAGGTTTGCCAATGGCAGGGTATTCAAATACAAATGTTACTTTTGAAATTGGTAAACTTGGAACAAAAAACAGTAATTTAATTGAAGAAAATTATTGGGCAGTTAGATTTGGATTTTCGCTCAATGATATTTGGTTCATAAAAAGAAAGTATAACTAACAAAACAGAAGACATGAAGATTTTTAAATACCTTTTAATCTCATATTTATTGACCTTCAACTTTGCGAATGGTCAATCGAACGAAAAATGTTTGAATAACTTATCAATTTTTGCAGAATCTGCAAAAATTAAAAATTACGATGCCGCCTATGACCCTTGGATTTTAGTTCTGAATGAATGTCCAAAATTAAATCTAGCAATTTACTCTTATGGCGAAAGAATTTTGAAATATAAAATAAAAAATTCCACTAACGAAGAACAGCAGTCTTTTAAAAAAGATCTTATTTCTCTATACGATGACTGGATAATTAATTTTCCTGAAAGAAAAGGGATAAGTAAAGTGGGGAGCATATTAAGTACAAAAGCGCAAGCATTAATAGATTATAAAATGGCTGATAACGCTGGAGTTTATGAAGTTTTTGACGAGGCATATAAAAAAGATCCAGCAAGTTTTACAAACCCTAAAGGTTTGTACAACTATTTTGACACTCTATATAAGTTATACAAGGACACAGATACTAATGTAACAACAGAACTTTTGTTCAATATGTATGAAGAAATATCTGAAAAATTTGAGTTTGAATCAACCAATCTATCAAAAAAATTAGATAAAATTTTAATAAAGGAGGAGAATGGTAAACCTCTTACTAAAAGAGAAATAAAAAACAAAAGAGTATATAACGTTAACTCAAGAGCTATTGGTATATTTTTATCGAATTTAGATGCAATAATTGCTATCGAGGCTACATGCAAAAACTTAATTCCACTATATCAAAGAAATTTTGAGGAAAATAAATCAGACCCAACATGGTTGAAAAGAGCTGCAAGTAGAATGGATAGCAAAGAATGTTCAGATGATCCACTGTTTGTGACTCTTGTTGAGGCTCTTCATAATTTGGATCCATCCGCTGACTCGGCATATTATCTTGGCTTATTGAATGACAAAAAAGGTAAAAGTTCTGAGGCTTTAGGATACTTCGAAGAATCAATTTCATTAGAAACAGATCAATATAAAAAAGCAAAAATTTTATATAAAATTGCTGTTAAATTTAAAAACAGTGGTCGAAAACAATCAGCTAGAAAATATGCTCAAAAAGCACTAAGGAATCAACCTTCAATGGGACGTGCGTATTTACTTATAGCAAATCTTTATGCTTCAAGTGCTAATGATTGTGGTAAAAATCAATTTGATAAACGTGCAATATATTGGTTAGCAGCTGATGTTGCAAGAAAAGCTGGTAGAGTAGATGCATCAATTAAAAAGTCCGCAATAAAAACTGCTGAAAGTTATATGGGAAGAGCGCCAAGTAAAACTGATATATTTTCTCAGGCAAATGAAGGCACTAAAATTACCTTTAATTGTTGGGTTGGAGCCAGCATTACTGTACCGAAATTATAATGTTTAAAAACTTATTAAAAAAGATAAATAGAGTATCTATATTATCAATAATATTTTTTTATTCATGTTTAGATAATAAACAAGCTCTTACAGAAATAAATTTATACGAAAAAGAACCTATTGGAACAGCTTCCAATGTAAGAATGGTATATACAGACTCAATGAGAGTATCGGCAATTTTAACAGCTAGTAAGCATATCGACTTTACAAACCTTTCTTTTAAATATTCTGAATTCCCCGAGGGAGTTAAAGTAGTTTTTTATGATGAAAATGAAAATGAAAATGTAGTTACAGCCGATTATGCCATTATGTATGATTTAACAAAATTAATTGATTTACAGGGAAATGTTTTGATTAAATCAAATAATGGTGCGGAACTGACTTCAGATCAGATTTATTGGGACTCCTCTAATAATTGGGTTTTTACAGAGTTTCCATTCGATTTTAAAGATTCAGATTATGAGATATCAGCAACTAGATTGGATACTAATAAAGAATTTAGTAAATTCAAAACAGGAAGACTTACGGGTACTATTGCAGTTAGAGACTCTGTAAAATAAAAATTGAAAATGAAAAGACTTTTAATATCTGAAATTTTATATTGGGTAATTGCTACAATCTCTCTTTTTCAAGTTTCCCAAAATTGGCAATTAAACAGGCAAAAGTCCTATATTTTCATATTTTTTGTTGTTGTTTCTGTTTTTATGGCCCTTTTTCGTAGATACTTTCGAAAAAAATATTCCAAAAATAAATCAGACTAAGACTGATGATAATTACTGATTTTATAATTATTTTTTCATTATTATTTTCTGCCTTCTTCTCTGGGTTAGAAATTGCCTTTGTTTCATCTAATAGATTGTTTTTAGAAATCCAAAAAAAACAAAAGGGATATAGTTCCAGACTTTTAAAAAAATGTACTAAAAATCCTTCTAGATTTATTGCTACTATGTTAGTGGGGAACAATATATCATTAGTTATCTATGGGATTTTCATGGGTGAGAGAATAATAAGCATTCTATTTCCAGAGATTAATACTCAAAATCAAATCAGACTTGATATTTTATTATATCAAACCATAATTTCAACACTTATAATATTAATAACGGCTGAATTTCTACCAAAAGTTTTTTTTAGGTTATATGCTCATAAATCAATCAAGGTTTTTGCAATACCTGCAGCTTTTTTCTTCTATTTGTTCAGCCCTTTCACTTCTGCCATAATAAATTTAACAGACTGGATTTTAAAAAATATTTTTAAAACAAAGTCTGATAAAGTTCAGCTATCTTTCTCCAAACTTGAATTGGGAGATTATATTGAAAATCAAATAGAAAGTGCGAGAAATAAAGATCGGATTGATCCAGAAATTCAAATATTTCAAAATGCACTAGATTTTTCAGACCTACGATCTAGAGAAACGATGGTTCCGAGAACTGAAATAATTGCAGTTGATATTTACACGGGATCAGCAGAACTAAAAGAAATATTTATAAAAACAGGCTTTTCTAAAATCCCAATTTACAGAGGATCTATAGATAATATTGTAGGGTACATCCATGCATTTGAAATGTTTAAACTCCCAAAAAAAATAGAAGATATTATTTTACCTGTTTCATTTGTTCCTGAACCAATGAAAATAAATAAGGTTTTAGAACTTCTTTCTAAACAAAGAAGTAGCATGGCAATTGTTTTAGACGAATACGGTGGAACATCTGGATTAATCACGGTTGAAGATATCGTTGAAGAATTATTTGGAGAGATTGAGGACGAACATGATCAAATTGATCATATAGAAAAAGTTATTTCAAAAAATAAGTTTGAGTTCTCTACAAGACTTGAGGTTGATTATATCAATCAAAATTATCAGCTGGGTATTATCGAAAACGAATTATATGAAACATTAGGCGGATGGATCGTGTTTCATACCGAAGAAATTCCTGACGAGCTGGATATTATTGATATAGATAATTTTAAAATTACAATATTAGAAGTTTCGTCCACTAAAATTGAAAAGATATTTTTAGAGTTAAATGAGGATATTTAACCTAGTGAGGAACTTATTTTTAAGATTTTAATTTTTTAAAACCCTATGGAAATTGTAAATTCGCAATCGATCCAAAACTAAAATATAATTATGGCTGTACTAGGACAAATCAGGCAAAGATCATTTTTTTTAATTATTGTTATAGGGATGGCACTTTTTGCCTTTGTAATCTCAGGTGTATTTACCAGTAATTTAGATAACACATCTCCTTCAGACCCTATAGCCGTTATTAATGATGCAGAAGTTGACATAGATCTTTTTAGATTTAATGTTGAGCAAACAGAAAGAAATTATAATTACTCAACACTTCAATCTGTTTCATTGGTTTGGGATCAAACAATAAGAAATACTATTCTGAATCAAGAATACAAAATATTGGGAATAGATGCTGGAAAGGCGCAACTAGAAGAAATAATTAGTTCAAATAATGCTTTCTTGAATGATAGTCGATTCTTGAATGAATCTGGTTTCTTTGATTTCGGCTTGTTCACAAACTTTATAGTTTCAATGAAAACCAATAATCCGGATGGATATGAAAATTGGAAATCTCAAGAAGCAAATCTTATCGGTTTAGCAAAAGAAAAAATTTACCTTGATTTAGTCAAATCAAGTGCAGGTTTTACAAATTATGAAGGAAAAAATGCATATCATATGGAAAATGATCAGGTTTCTATTGAATACATTCAGCTTCCATATGCACAGATACCAGATAGTCTAATATCAATTTCTGATAAAGAAATTAAAAATTATATTTCTGAAAATCCTGATAAATTTAAAAGAGAGCCTACTAGGTCAGTTAGATATGTTTTGTTTAGTGAAGAAGCTTCAGAGCAAGATATCGTTAATCAAAGAAATTACTTGGAGTCAATCATTGAAAATAAAATAGAATATAATGATGTTTCAAAACTTAATGACACAATAATAGGTTTTAAAAATATTAAAAATGTTTCTGATTTTATTTCTCAATATTCTTCTGAGCCATTCGATTCTATATTTAAACCCAAAGGCCAGTTATCTAGCGAGTATGCAGAAATTTTGTTTAACCTTTCTAAAGGGGAAGTTTTTGGTCCCTACAAGGATGGTGATAATTTTAAAATATCTAGAATTATAGATAGAAAAAAAGGAGGTTCTATACGTGCAAGTCACATACTTGTTGCATATGAGGGTTCTGAAAAGTCTAACCCATCAATTGTTAGGAGTAAGGATGATGCAAAAAGAAAAGCTAGTAGTCTTTTTAGAAAAATAAGAAGGAATCCTAGGCTTTTTGAAGAATTAGTCAAAGATAATTCAGATGGGCCATCAAATGTTTTAGGTGGGGATTTAGGTTTTTTCCAAGAGGGTTACATGGCTCAAGAGTTTTATGATTTTGCAAATAAAAATAAAATTGGTAAAATTGGATTAGTGGAAACAGAGTTTGGATTTCACATAATCAATATAAAAGAAAAACAAGATATTTTATTAATGGCCGATGTTGTGCAGCCAATAGTCCCCTCTGAATTAACCTCAAACAGTATATTTAAGTTAGCAACAACTTTTGAAATGGAGACAATCAAGGCTAAAAAAAATGAATTTATTTCCATAGCCGAATCACAAAAAATAGACGTAAGACAAGTCGATTACGTCAATATTTTAGATGATAATCTTCCTGGTTTACCAAATCAAAGACAAATTGTACAATGGTCATTTAATTCAGACTCCAATGTGGGTGATATTAGAAAATTCACGCTTTCTTCAGGCGGTTATGTTATTGTTCAAATAACAAAAATAAGAGATATGAAAACTGCTGATGTTGACGAAGCAAGACTTGATGTTTTTGAAGTTCTGAAGAATGAAAAAAAAGCTAAAATTTTAAGGGCTAAATACGATAAATTTACTTCTCTAGAAGAGCTATCTAAAAATTCAGATTCAGAGATTCAATCTGCCTCAGCTTTAACCCAATTAAATGCTGTTTTAGTCGGGTCAGGTCAAGAGCCATATGTTATTGGAGCTGCATTTTCTCTTAAAGAGAAGCAGATATCTAATTTTATAAGTGGAAAAAAAGGTTTATATAAAATAAAATTAATAACTAAAAAGATTGCTGAGGATTTAGCAAATTATTCTGCCTATTCTAATACTCTTAAGTCGGCTGAAAATGCTAGAATAAACATAGCAATCTACGAAGCTTTAAAATCATCAGCTTTTATTGTGGACAACAGATCACTTTACTATTAATTTATAAAATAAAGTCATTAAAATTGTAGCCTATATTAAAACCCTTTCTTTTGAAATACTCTAAAGAGTTGATTGGTCCTATTGCTAGAAAAAAATCACCTCCCCATGCCCCGAGACTTTTAACAGCCCCTTTATAATCAGGAAATTTCTCAATAAGAGGATTTATTTTCAACAGTTTACTTATAATTTTTTCATGACAATTAATTGAATTTGTAAATTCATCTACATTTAAAGCAGATAATAAATCAAGACTTATCTTAGATATTTTTTCTAATGTTGACTTTTCGATAGAAATCTTTTTTTTAAAATCTTTAATTGATTTCTGACTATTTTGTTTATTATTTTGATATATAAAAAATAAATTATTTTTAAATTTTGGATTAAATACTACAGGTTTTATTATTTGTTTATTTGAATTCAGTGAAAATAAAATGGGAGAGTTATTTGACGCACAAGCAATATCATACCCGCTCCCTCCAAATGTTTCGTTCAATAACTTATATGGGTCGATTTTCGCCCACTGAGCTAGATTATTTATTAAGGTTGAAGAAGAGCCTAACCCCCACCTAAAATCGAAATCAAGAGACGTTATTATTGTTTTTCCAGAACGCAAAATATCTCTATTCAATTCTCGAACAATTATTAATATTTTTTGAAGTCTTTTTGCAATATTAATCTCATTAGTTTTAATGATATTTAAATTATCAATTTTAAAGTCACAATTGAACCAAACTTTTTTATCCATATTGAAACTAATCCATTCTATTAAATCATCATTTCGATTGTGAATTAATAGGTTCTGCCCCATTTTTGTTGGAAGGCCAATTCCGACTGCTCCATATAAAATACCATACTCTCCACTAAGTAAAACTTTACCATTACTATAATAGTTATTCATTTACAATGATCTTATAAATTTTTCAACCTTTTTATGACTAACAATATCGTTTTTAAAATATTCAATCGCCTTTAACTTTTCCTCTTTTTTGACTCCTATTTGATTTAAAATGTTCAATAGATGCATTTTCATATGACCTTTCTGAATTCCAGATGTAATTAATGAGCGAATAGCTGCAAAATTTTGTGCTAATCCGGCAACGCAAATTATTTTCATTAATTCTTTAGAATTTGGATTTTTTAATAGTTCCAACGACCATTTTACAAGAGGATGTAGATTAGTTAATCCTCCGACAGTACCAACAGATAAAGGAATTGTAATCTCTAAAGTAAAGATGTTATCTATAATACTAGCCTTAGTGAGACCTTCATAAGAACCATTTTTTGAAGCATATGCATGAATTCCAGACTCAATAGCACGAAAGTCATTTCCTGTGGCTATAGCAACTGAATCAATCCCATTCATTATACCCTTGTTGTGAGTAACAGCTCTGTATTTATCAATTTCTGAAATCTTAACTGCTTGAACAAACTTTTTCGCAAATTCATCGGGTGATAACTGACCATTTTCACCAAGATCTTTCACAGGGCAACTTACCCAGCTTTTGACGAGACAATTAGGAACATAGTTTGATAAAATACTCATTATAATATCCAAATCATTGCCATCAATCAAATTAGATTTTAAGGATAAATCTTTCATAGACGAGGCTATTATCTCTAAACAGGAGTTTATAAAATTAGCTCCCATTGAATCCACAGTATTAAACTTTACACAAATCTTAAAATAGTTATCTAGAGCATTTGTTTTATCGTTTAACTCAATGGATAATATACCTCCTCCTCTAATTTTCATATTAGAAGTAATTTCATCACATTTTTCTAAAAGGATGCTTTTGTTTTTTTCAAAAAAAGCAACTAAATTTTTCTTAATTCCACTGTAAGTGAAATGAATATGACCAATTTTTTCGATATCTATAACTTTTGCATTAAATCCTCCTCGTTTCAACCAATACTTTGCAGAATTTGAGGCTGCAGCTATAACTGAGCTTTCTTCAATAACCATTGGAATTGTGTAGCTTTTATTATTTATTAAAAAATTAGGAGCAACACCCAAGGGCATGTAAAAGTTACTTAACGTATTTTCAATAAATTCATCATGTTTTAGTTGTATTTCTGGATTTAAGTTCCAATATGTACTAAGTTTTTTCTTGGCTTTTTCAGGATTATTAAAAAAAGATTTAGTTATCCACTCTATTTTTTCGGTTTTACTGAGTTTAGAAAATCCAGAGATCTCGTTTTTCATTTTTTCGTTTTAAAACTCAAAGATATGTATTTTCATTTCCAATCTTTTCAGAATGATTTTTTAAAACTATCTAATTTCCCTATTTTAGAACATTAAATCATTTAGATAAATGAAAAAAAAATTACTTGTATTATTTATTTTTGGAACTTTTCTTTTATCCGCTCAAAAGCAATTAAATTTGGATGATATTTGGAACGATAAATTCTCTCCAATCAGACTGGAATCATTAAATTCAATGAAAGATGGGAATAAGTATACTGTCATTGATTTAAGTAAGGGTTATTCAAAAATAATTTCACGATACTACGATTCTTCTAAAAATGAAGAAATAGTATTAAGCTCCAAAAATGAATTATTAGTCCCTTTTTTTACTGATTATAAATTTTCAAATGATGAGCGAAATATATTAATAACAACCAAAGAAGAGAAAATATATAGGCGTTCAATCAAAGGTATTTTTTGGGTTTACAATAGAAAAGATAAATCATTAAAAATGGTTTACAGTAAAAAAATTCAAGAACCCCATTTTTCTCCTGATGGAAATAAAGTTGCCTTTGTTTTTAATAGAAACCTTTTTATTAAAAATTTAATTGATAATACAATTATTCAAGTAACAAACGATGGAGATGAGCAAACTATCAATGGAATAACAGATTGGGTATATGAAGAAGAGTTTGGATTTGTTAGAGCATTTGAATGGAGTTCAGATAGTTCAAGAATAGTTTATATGCGATTCGACGAATCAAAAGTTCCTTTATTTTCAATGGATATTTATGGAACTAATTTGTATCAATATCCATATAAATTTAGATATCCAAAGGCTGGAGAATCAAACTCAAAAGTATCACTTCATCTTTTTTATCCTAAAGAAAGCAAGAAATCTAAAGTTATTTTAAATGAAAATTTAAATCCATATTATATTCCTAAAATAAAATTTACTAACGATCCTTCTCTTTTAACGATTCAGACTCTCAATAGAAAACAAAATGATTTGAAACTTCACCTATATAATATTAAGACAAGTAAATCAAAGCTTTTAATTGAAGAAAAATCTACTCAATATGTTGATGTAAAAAACGATTTGAATTTTTTAGAGAATAATAACTTCTTTTGGTTAAGTGAGAGAGATGGATATAATCATATTTATCATTTCAACATAAAAGAAAATATTCTTAAACAAATTACTCGTGGGAATTGGGAGGTTACATCTTTATATAAGTTTAATCAAAAGACAAAAGAAATTTATTTTGGTGCTGCAAAATCATCATCGATTGAAAGAGGTGTTTATTCTATAGATTTTAATAGTTTAAGTATGAGACCATTAACAAATGAGTCGGGATACAATGGGGCTATTTTCAGTTCAGATGGAAGTACGTTTATACACACTTATTCTGATCAAATAACCCCACCGAAATATACTTTGAAGTCCTCTAAAAATGGATCTACAATAAAAGTTCTTCTTGATAATACAGAATTAAAAAATAAACTAAAGACATATAATCTTCCAGATAAAGAATTTACAGAATTAAGAATCAATGGAAACGACCTTAATATGTACTTTATAAAACCTATAAACTTTAATCCATCAAAAAAATATCCTTTGTTATTTTTTCAATATTCTGGACCTGGGTCTCAACAAGTGACAAATAGATGGGGGAATAATAGAGATTTGTGGCATAAAATGCTAACTCAAAAAGATTATATCATAGCCTGTGTTGACGGAAGGGGAACAGGTTTTAAGGGAGAATATTTTAAAAAAATGACATATTTAAAATTGGGTGAATTAGAAACTCAAGATCAAATATCAGCTGCTAAAAAGCTTTCATTACTCCCGTACATAGATGAAAATAGAACTGGCATATGGGGTTGGAGTTATGGAGGCCATATGGCCACCCATTCGTTATTACTTGGTAACGATGTTTTTGAAATGGCCATTGCTGTTGCCCCTGTAACCAATTGGAGGTTTTATGATACAATATATACTGAGCGTTTTATGAGAACCCCCCAAGAAAACCCTGGAGGATATGACTTAAACTCTCCAATAAATTATGCTGACAGATTGAAGGGAAAATATTTACTAATTCATGGTTCAGGTGATGATAATGTACATGTTCAAAATTCAATGAGAATGATTAAAGCTCTAATTGATGCCAACAAACAATTTGAATGGATGATTTATCCTGATAAAAATCATGGAATTTACGGGGGAAATACACAAAACCATCTCTATTCAAAAATGACTAATTTTATCCTAAATAATTTATGAGATGAATTCTATATATAACGGAAGTGAACTAAATCAAAAAACAATCCTGGGACAACCCTCCGGACTTTATATTTTATTTTTCACTGAAATGTGGGAAAGATTTTCTTATTATGGAATGCGAGCAATTTTGGTTCTTTTTTTAGTTTCGTCTATTACTGAAGGTGGATGGGGATGGGAGAGAAGTGAAGCGCTTGCCTTATACGGAATATATACTGGACTTGTATACATTACTCCAATTTTTGGAGGATTCATTGCAGATAAATTTTTGGGATATAGAAAAGCTGTAATAATAGGTGCATTAGTTATGACCCTTGGCCATGCAGCTATGACTTTGGAAGTATTTAATGGGTTTTTTCTATATCTGGGGTTAGTTTGCTTAATCATAGGTAATGGGTTTTTTAAGCCAAATATAAGTTCAATTGTAGGTCAATTATATAAAACCGAAGGTCAAGATAAAGATGCCGGATATACTATTTTTTATATGGGAATTAATTCAGGGGCATTTTTAGGAATTTTATTGTGTGGTTATATTGGTGAAAATATAGGCTGGCATTATGGATTTGGATTAGCTGGAATTTTTATGTTTTTGGGCATGCTACAATTTTATTATGCCCAAGAGATATTTGGTTCGATAGGAGTTTTTGACAATTCAAATTCACTTGAAGAATCTGATGATAACTTACTTAATAATAAAAATAAAGTTTCTTCAAATATAATATTTGATAGACTTTTAGTAATTGTTATTTTTTCTTTTTGTGTAATATTTTTTTGGTGGGCTTTTGAACAAGCTGGTGGATCAATGACGATTTTTGCCGCTGATTATACGGATAGACTTTTAGAAGGCAATGGCGCTTTTATATTTAAAATATTCAACTCATTGATTACTATTGTCCCAATGATAATTATAAGTTATATAATTTATTTGCTTAGCTTAAATACTTATTCAACCTATAAACTGTCTAATATTTTTTTAATTCTAAGTTTTATAATTATTTGGTTTATTATAATTTGGATGTTAGGTAGAGAGTTTAAAAATCAATCTACTGAAGTTCCAGCTTCATGGTATGCGATTTTAAATTCTTTTTATATAATAGTATTTGCTCCTCTTGTTTCTAAAGTATGGCAAAGCAAGTATAACATATCTGGACCGTTCAAATTCGGTTTTGGACTTATATCATTAGCTATAGGTTTTGCTATTTTAGCATATGGTTCAATCGATATTCCATTAGGAGCAAAAACTGCATCTGTAAGTATGATTTTCCTAATACTTGCCTATTTTTTTCATACGATGGGAGAGTTGTGTGTTTCACCTGTTGGTTTGTCATATGTAAGTAAGTTGGCACCGAAAAACCTAGTAGGTTTAATGTTTGGGGTTTGGTTTGTTGCCAACTTTATAGCAAATACTGCTGCAGGATTTACCGGAAGTTATATTGATCCAATTGTTGAGGATTACGGAATGAGTATTTTCTTCCTTATGTTTACAATAATACCAACAGCCGCTGGAATTGTTATGCTTATAGCAAATAAAAAAATAGTCAAAATGATGCACGGAGTTAACTAAGATTAATATATATGTCTTTTAAATTTAAGATAATTTTTATTTTAGTTTTTTGTTCGCAATATTCACTGATTGGACAAGAAATTAATTGGATGACCTTAAACCAGGCTTTGGCAGCTCAAAAGAGTGAGCCAAAAAAAATAATGATGGATGTTTACACTGTTTGGTGCGGTCCTTGTAAACTAATGGATAAAAAAACTTTCACAAACCCTGACCTGGTGAACTATGTAAACCAATTTTATTATGCAGTTAAATTTAATGGAGAAGGTAACGAAAAAATTAGTTTTTTTGGTAATAATTTTGAAAACCCAAACTATGACGAGTCAAGAAAATCAAGAAGAAATAGCACACATCAATTTAGTCAATTTCTGGGTGTAAACGGATATCCTACTACCATATTCTTAAGTGAGAAAGGAGATTTGATTACACCTGTCGTTGGGTATTTAAATACTCATCAAATGGAATTATATTTAAAGATGATAAAACAGGGAGATTATCAAGTTTTTTCAACAGCCCAGGATTTTGAAAAGTACAAGAAATTTTTTCGACCTAGATTTAGAATCAAATGATGATATTTTATTTAGAGATGCTTTTAAATATCAAATCAGAGGTTATTTTACTAGCTCCACCTTTATCTAAAAGTTGATATAAATTTTTGTAATCTTTTTTCATTGTAATTATCTTATTAGTAGTTAAAATTTTTCTTAGAGAGTCTGATATTTTTTTGGAATTACAATTTGTTTGGATGAGTTCTTGAACTACCTCTTTGTTCATGATAATATTTACTAATGAAATGTACTTCAATTTGACAACATTCTTAGCGATAAAATAACTTAGTAAACTACTTTTATAACAAACAATCTGAGGAGTTCCAATTAATGCAGTTTCTAATGTTGCGGTTCCGCTTGTTACAATACAAGCTTTAGATATTTTTATAAGATTATAAGTTTCATTAAAAACCACTGGTATTGAGGAATTTTTAAGAATTTTATTATAGTCTCCAATTGCTCTTCCAGGAGCACCAGCAATGACAAATTGATAATCAGGAAATTGATCTTGAATCTTAATAAGTTCTGGTAAAACTTTATTTATTTCTTGTTTTCTACTTCCAGGTAAAAATGAAATTATAGGTCTTTTAAGATCTAAACCAATTTTTCTAACAGCATTCTCATTGACATATAATTTTGGAATATGCTCCATTAGTGGATGTCCAACATAATTAACTTTGTAGTTATGCTTCTTTTCAAAAAAATCTTTTTCAAATGGTAAAATAACATACAATGAATCTATATTTTTTTTCATTGAAGCTACTCTACTTTCATTCCATGCCCAGACCTGTGGACTTATGTAGTAGTGATTTTTATATCCTTTTTCTCTAGCCCATTTGGCAATTCTTAAATTAAACCCTGGATAATCAATATAAACAATCACATCTGGTTTGAAGTTACTTATGTCACTTTTACAGAATTTTAAGTTTTTATGAATCTTTGAAATATTTATTAAAACTTCCCAAAAGCCCATGAAGGATAATTCTCTATAATGTTTTACTAGTTCTCCGCCTACACTTTTCATCAAATCGCCACCCCAACAACGAATTTCGGCATTCTCATCTTTAGATTTAATAGCATTTATCAAGTATTTCCCATGAAGATCTCCCGAGGCTTCTCCAGCGATAATGTAATATTTCATTTTAAAATACTTTTAAAACAACAATAAGTAATATTAAAAATAATGATAGTATTACTAGACCGGCTGCAAATGAGATTTTATTTTTTTTTATTGCAAATAAAAATAGTATTAAATTAATTAATGCACCTAAACTAATTAAGCTACCGAGCTTTTTTTGATAATACAATTGTTTCCAGCTATTCTCAATGGGTAGATCAGATAAAATTAGTGTTAAAAATATTATACATGAAGCAGTAGCTAGTGAACCGGTAATAAATCCAGTAAAAATCTCTTTTTTATTCAAAATTCCATGTATTTAATTCTTGAATTGCATGGTGAGCAGTTAGATCATATTGAACGGGAACAATAGAAATGAAGTTTTTACCTAGCGCAAATTCGTCAGTATCTTCCCCTTTGTCTTCATTAATAAATTCTCCAGTAAGCCAATAATAATCTTTACCCATTGGGTTTGTTCTTTTATCAAACTTTTCAATCCAATGCGCTCTGGCTTGCCTACAAACTTTAATACCATTTAATTCTTTTCGAGATGAAATTTTAGGTAAATTAACATTTAATACTACATTTTGCGGAATACCATTTTTTATTGCGTTTTCAGTAATACTTCTAACTGCTGGTTTTAGTGGTTCAAAGTTTGCTCCCCACCTGTAGTCTAATAATGAAAAACCTATAGCCGGAATCCCTTGTATTCCAGCTTCTAAAGCCGCACTCATTGTTCCTGAATAAATCACATTAATTGATGAATTTGATCCATGATTAATTCCTGACACACATATATCCGGTTTCCTGTCCAGTAACTCGTTGACTGCAAGTTTTACACAATCTGCTGGAGTCCCAGAACAGCTGAATTCTTTCTGCGGTCCTTTGTCTAATTTAATTTTTGTACAATGAAGAGTTGAGTTAATCGTTATTGCATGTCCCATTGCAGACTGAGGTCTATCTGGAGCAACAACAACAACTTCCCCAATTTTATTCATCACACCTATTAATGCGCGAATACCTGGGGCAGTTATTCCATCATCATTTGTTATGAGTATTAGTGGTCTTTTTGACATTTATTTTTTTGACATAAGATTAATATTTAATTAAGGTTTGATAAGACTTAATAATTTAAGATAAACTTTTGTTTTCTGATGCCATAAGGTTCTTCATTTTAGCTACATTTATGGTTAAATTTATAATTTTAAAACTCAATATGCGAATTTTTGATTTTGTATTTTCTTTATTATTTATTGTAAATCTTTTTTCTAGTTTTTCTCACCCAAAATTTAACAACTCAGATAAAGATAAATTACTCTTGGAGATTATAACTTACGTCATCAATAAAGGACATTATGATCCTAAAGAGATGAATGATGAATTTTCTAAAAATGTTTTCAATTCTTATTTAGAAACAATGGATGGACAGCACAGGTATTTACTAAAATCTGATATTGATAATTTTGGTAGATATAAATTAGAGATTGACAATCAATTAAAATCAGCAAAAGTTGATTTCTTCAATTTAACATATGATCAATACAAAATTCGGATTGAGCAAGTAAAAAATTTTTATCCAGGTTTACTAGTAAATCCGTTTGATTTCACGATCGATGAGTCAACAACCTTAAATTTTAAAGAAACACTTTATGCCAAAAATTTATCTCAATTAAAGGAAATTTGGAGGAAAAGATTTAAACTTTCAACACTCGATAGATTTGTAAGTAAAAAAGAGCAAGAATTATCCAAAAAAGACAGTGATCCTTCCTATGTTATTAGGAAAGATAGTATTCTTGAGAGAGAAGCAAGAATTCTAACTCGTCAAAATATAGATGAATATTTCGAAATGATAGGTGAGGTTACGCGAAAAGATTATTTCAACTTATTTGTTAACGCAGTTGTTTCAGAATTTGATCCTCATACATATTATTTTCCCCCTAAAGAAAAAGAACTATTTGACACAAGCATGTCTGGCAAGTTTGAAGGAATTGGTGCAAGATTATCTAAAAGACAAGAAAAGGTTAAAATAGTAGAGGTTATTTCTGGAGGACCAGTGTGGAAAAATAATTCGTTACAACCCGGTGACGAAATTTTAATGGTTGCCCAACCCAATGAAGATCCAATTGAAATATCTGGAATGAGACTAGATGATTCAATAAAATTAATAAAGGGTCCGAAAGGAACCAATGTAATTTTAACTGTAAAAAGAGTAAATGGAACTGTTGAGAATGTTACAATAGAGAGGGATGTGGTCATATTGGAAGAGTCCTATGCTAAAAGTGCAATCATAGAAAAAGATCAAAAGAAATTTGGCTTAATTGAACTCCCGAAGTTTTATGTTGATTTTAAAGATTATGGAGAACGCAATGCAGCAACAGATGTAAAAAAAGTATTAAATCAATTTAAAAACAATTCAGTAGATGGAATTGTTATTGATTTAAGAAATAATGGTGGGGGATCTTTGAAAACAGTTGTTGATATGACTGGATATTTTATTGATGAGGGTCCAGTTGTTCAAGTTAAAAGTACTGGAGGTAGAAAAGAAATTTTAAAGGATACAGATCCATCTTTAATATGGGATGGACCATTAGTTGTTTTAGTTAACGAGTTTTCTGCATCGGCATCTGAAATTTTAGCTGCAGCTCTTCAAGATTATCGAAGAGCTATTATATTAGGAAGTAATCAGACTTATGGAAAGGGAACAGTCCAAAATGTAATTGATTTAAATCAAATAATTAATTTGAATCAATATGGTGATTTAGGGGCTTTAAAGATTACTACAGACAAGTTTTATAGAATAAATGGTGGATCTACTCAGTTAGAAGGTGTGAAGAGTGATATCGTTTTTCCTAGCAGATATAATTCAATCAAGATTGGAGAGAAGGATCAACCAAACCCGTTAGTTTGGGATAGGATTAGTCCTGCAAATTATTCATCTTGGACAGAAATTATTCAGTATAATAATATAATTTCAAAAAGTAAAGATCGTATAGAAAATAATCCTTTGGTGAAATTGATACTAGAGCAAGGAGAATGGATTAAATTAAAACAAAATGATTTCACTTATAACTTAGAATATGAAAAGTATATTAATGAAAAAAATAAAGATAAATCTTATTCTCTCAGATTTAAAGCCCTAGAAGACTTTAATTCAGGATTATCTATCAAATGGCTTCCTGATTCGTATGAAAAAAATGGACCAACAAAGGATTTAGAAATAAGAAGAGATAGATGGGTGAAAGGACTAAAAAAAGATATTTATCTTGAAGAAGCTGTAAATATTTTAAGTGATTTAAACATAAGTTTTGAAAAAAAGATTTCACTTAATATAAATTGACTTAAGATTGATGCTGCAAAACATTACCAATCACTTAATCTATTTGAATCAAAGTTTAAATAAATAAAAATAAACAAACTAAACGTTAAAAGACTTGAACCTCCTGCACTCATAAAGGGAAGGGGTATTCCGATTGTTGGCAACAACCCAAGAGTCATCCCTATGTTTATTGTGAAATGTCCAAAAAAGATGGAGGCAATACAATAAATAATAGTTCTCCTAAAGATATTAGTTTGTTTTTCTGCTTGATTTAGCATTCTTACAATCAATATTACAAAAATTGCAATTAATCCAAATCCACCTATAAAACCCCACTCTTCCCCAACGGTAGTAAAAATATAGTCTGTTTGTTGTTCTGGAACAAAATTACCTTTTGTTTGCGTTCCTTGTAAAAAACCTTTTCCTGATAATCCCCCAGAACCAATAGCTATTTTTGATTGTTCTATATTGTAACCTATACCTCTCGAATCTTGAGTTATTCCAAGTATCACATTAAATCTGTCACGGTGACGCTGATCAAATACGGAGTTAAATATAAAATTTACTGAAAATATAAAAATTATTGACAAAAGTCCAATTGATAAAATCGGAAAATTATTTAGATTATTTTTCTTTTTTCTAAAATAGAAAAATAAAAAAAAACTAATTAATACTATTGAATAAATCATTATCTGAACGGGAATCAAAAGAGTGAGTATAAATAAAATTATTGATAATATTAATAGAATTAAATAATTAAATGAAAGTCCTTCTCTAAAAAAAACTAAAAAAATGAAACAAAAAACAACTGAAGAACCAGGATCAGGTTGAAGAATAATTAAAGTTGCTGGAAGCGCAATAATTAATATTCCAATTAAAAGAGATTTTTTATTTTTAAGATTAGTTTGGTATTCACTTAAATGTCTTGCAATCATTAATGATGTAGCAATTTTTGAAAACTCGGATGGTTGAATACCTATCCCTCCGAAAATATACCATGAATTTGCCCCATTAATTGTTTGACCAAAAACAAAAAGACCCAACAATGAAAATATGCTAAGTATATATACTATGTATGATAGCTGTTGAAAAAATTTTGTACGAACACCTAAAACAATAAACCCCAAACAGATACTTAATAAAATAAATATAATTTGTTTCCCCACTAAACTACTTGAGTTTGTGCTATTAAGGATTTCACTACTATAATTTGAAGAATAAATATTTATAAGTCCAAAAAAAACAAGGATTAAATAACAAAAAATTATTATCCAGTCGAGTCTATATATAAGAGGTTTATTCATTTATTTTAAATGATTTTCCTTTAAAAGGTTTTAAATACTCCTCATTAAGACTCCCCTCCAACATTCTTGTTTCAAGCCACTTTTTTTTAACGGTTTTAAAAATATATTTTTCAACCATTAGGCTTGCTATGGGGGCAGCCCATCTTGATCCCCAATATCCATTTTCAATAAAAACTGCTAAAGCAATTTTAGGGTTATCTTTAGGGGCAAAAGCTATAAAAATCGAATGATCTGTTAATTGTGTTTTTTCCCCATTTAGTTTAATGAAATTTTCTACTGTTCCAGTTTTACCACAAAACTCGATTCCATCTATTTTTGCAATTTTAGCGGTTCCATTTAAAATAACTTTTTCCATTCCATCAATTACTGGATCAAAGTAAATTGAATCTATTGTAGTTTTCTTTTTTTTAAATATACTGTTATGATTATTTCCATTTATAGATTTTATAAAATGGGGGGTAATATAAAATCCTCGATTAGCAATTGCAGCAGTAAAATTTGCCATTTGAATGGGAGTAGTCAATACTTCTCCTTGACCAATTGAATTAGAGATATTTGTTGCTGCCTTCCATCTTCCCTGACCGTAAACTCTGTTGTAGTATTCACCATCTGGTATAAATCCTGGTTGACCTGTGGGAAGATCATAGCCTAAATAATTACCTAACCCAAAACTAGAAAGATGATTTTTCCAATTATTTAGACCCGCATTAGGAGATTCTTTTGAATTAATTATTTTTTTATATGTATTTGCAAAGTATGTATTACACGATTGATGTATTGCACTTATAAGATTATTACTTGTACCAGCTATACAATGACAACCCATGAAAGAACCTTTTGCATAAAAATGCCCTTTATTACAGATAAATCTAGATTCTTTATTTATTACTTTTTCTTGCAGAGCTATTAGAGCATTTAAAACTTTGAAAGGAGATCCTGGGGAATATTGAGCCTGTAAGCCTCTATCGAATAAGGGTTTTGAAATAGTGTCATTTAACAGTTCTCCATAATTTTTAGATCTGTTTCTCCCCACCAATAGATTTGGATCATAGTTTGGAGAAGATATAAGAGCCAGGATTTCTCCTGTACTGGGTTCTATAGCTACAATTCCACCCCTTTTATTTTGTAGAAGTTTTTCTCCATATTTTTGAAGATCAATATCCAGAGTTAAGCTAATATTCTTTGCTGCAATTGGTTTTATGTCAAAATCCCCATCTTCATAAGGTCCAATAACTC
The DNA here is from genome assembly GCF_983056325.1 of Candidatus Marivariicella sp. NCBI lineage: Bacteria > Pseudomonadati > Bacteroidota > Flavobacteriia > Flavobacteriales > Flavobacteriaceae > Candidatus Marivariicella > Candidatus Marivariicella sp. The sequence continues at coordinate 21,671 of NZ_CEZOWA010000013.1, forward strand.
TATTAAATCTATCTTTTTGATAAAAAGACTTTCCTTTTTCACCTCTTAAAATCTTTTCATAGAATTTTTCGATCCCTTGTCTTCCAATCAACTCTCCAGATTGATAATAAGAATCCTTAAATAAATCGTTTTCATTTACTTCACTTATGTAACCAAGAACATTTGCCCCTTCCTTATGAAAATATTTTCGAATTGATTTTTTCTGCAGATAAAATCCAGGATATTTCCATAATTTTTCTTGAAGAATGGCGTGTTTTTCTTTTGAAATTTCACTTGAAATTATTGATGGCTTTTTTCTTGAATAAAGTATGGCGTTTTTAAATTTAGAATTGAAATTTTGTACAGATATATCAATTATTTCAATCAACTCTAGAGTGTCAAATTTGCGAGTGTTTTCTGGAATAGCCATAAGGTCGTAACCAGGTTGATTAGCAACTAAAATCTTATTATTTCTATCAAATATAAATCCTCTATCTGGAAAAATTGGACTTTCAAGTACTGCATTGTTTTCTGAAAGAGACTTGTAATTAGAATTTATTAATTGAAGTTCCATAAGTCTAATAGTAAATATAATTGCAATAAGAAAAGTAAAAACTTGTATGAAGTAATTTCTTATCATTTTTTAGAAATAAAACCTAATGAAATTGCAATTAAAATAGATGTTAATAAACCTGTCAAAATTGTATTTTTTAAAATATTAGCAAATGCTAAAAAACTAAAATAAGAGACGAAAAAATAAATAAAATGATGAATCAAAATTATTAATCCTGAAAATAAAACTCTATTCTTGATTTTTGTACCACTTAACATCCCATTCGAAATATCAGCATTAACTCCAAAAGAAAAATTAATTAATAATGGTCTAATATAAGCTGTAACAAGACATGATATAGTATTTGATCCTGGGTTTTGAGTAATTAAATCTATTAACAACCCAAGAGTAAAGCTTAACAAAATAAACTGTAACCTTGATCCATCAAATTTGTAAACTAAAAGAAAAATTATATAGAATATTGGGTCTAAATAGCCTAGAAAATCCCATGATTCAAAAACTGTCACTTGAACTACAATTCCTAAAATAAAATATTTTGCAATTTTTAAGTTTTCATGTACCATTACTCTAGAGATTTGATTTTATCTTGTGAATTATTTTTTATTATAAATACATTAAATTCATTCCCCACTATGTTATTCAAGCTTACTTTAATTTGATAATAACCCATTTCTGGGTATAATTTAAAATCTTTCACAATTCCAATCAGAATTCCTTCAGGAAAATAAGTTGACATTCCTCCTGTAACAATTGAATCTCCAATTTTAACTTCATTTATTTCAGAAATATCATTTAGGTTTATAATGTTTGGATTCAATCCATCCCAATTTAAAGATCCAAAAGCATTATTTTTTTTAAATTTCGCATTTATTTGTAAATCCTTATTTAAAATTGAAATAATACTAGAATAATTTTCAGAAGCATTGTTAATTACCCCAACAATACCTTTAATTGATATTACACCCATTTCCATTTTTATACCATCTTTTTCACCCTTGTTAGTTATTAAATAATTTCTGGAAGACTTTGTACTGTTTTTTATAATACTTGCCTCAATAACCTCGTAAGGAATTTTTGATTTATTATATGAAATTTTTTTGTTACCATTAATTTGATTCTTTAGTAATATTTTATTTTCAATTAAAAGATTATTATTTATTTCTTTAAGATTAAAGTAATCATTTATTGATTTGGTAATATTATAAGTTGACCCAGTAAATTCAATAGCGATTTTATTTAGTTTAGATTGATGGTATAGACTTCTGTTTTTGATAAAAATAAAAGAAACAAACAATAGAGCTAGGAAAAGAATAAAGGTTCTGTTCTTTAAAAGCACATTGATAATTTGTTGCATTAACTTATTTTATCAATATTGTTTTATATCTATCAAGATTTTTCAAAGTGATCCCAGTACCCCTTACGACAGCCTGTAACGGCTCTTCAGCAACATAAACAGGCAGGTCGGTTTTCCTCGACAGCCTCTTATCTAGACCCCTTAAAAGAGCTCCGCCTCCAGCAAGGTAAATCCCAGTATTATAAATGTCGGCAGCTAATTCTGGTGGAGTTTGTGCCAAGGCCTCCATTATAGCATCTTCTATCCTAATTATTGATTTATCTAAAGCCTTTGATATTTCTGTATAAGATATCATCGATTGTTTTGGTTTACCAGTTAAAAGATCTCTTCCTTGAACTGACATTTCATCTGGAGGAGACTCCAGGTCCTCAATTACGGCACCAATCATTATTTTAATTTTCTCCGCAGTACGTTCTCCAACATAAAGATTATGTTTACTTCTCATATAATAAACAATATCATTTGTAAAAACATCTCCAGCGATTTTAATTGATTTATCACAAACTATTCCGGATAATGCAATTACAGCAATTTCTGTAGTTCCCCCCCCTATGTCAACAATCATATTTCCTTTTGGTTGCATGATATCAATTCCGATACCAATTGCAGCTGCCATTGGTTCGTGAATTAAATAAACTTCTTTTCCATTAACTCTCTCAGCTGATTCTTTTACTGCTCTCATTTCAACTTCTGTTATTCCTGATGGAATACATATCACCATTCTTAAGGAAGGAGTAATAAATCGATTTTTCAAACTAGGTATACTCTTGATTAATTTACTTATCATTTGTTCAGAAGCATTAAAATCGGCAATAACACCATCTTTTAGAGGTCTAATAGTTTTGATATTTTCATGAGTTTTTCCTTGCATTAAACTCGCCTCATTTCCAATGGCAATAATTTTATTAGTTGTTCTGTCAATAGCAACAATTGAAGGACTGTCAACTACAACTTTACCATTATGAATAATAAGTGTATTAGCTGTTCCGAGGTCAATTGCAATTTCTTCTGTAAAAAATCCCATTTTAGATAAAAGTTATATTCCTTTAAAGGTAAATAAATTAATGTTTAAAATGACGTACTCCAGTAAATACCATTGACATATTATTTTCATTACAATAATTGATTGACAATTCGTCTTTAATTGATCCACCAGGTTGAATTACTGAATTAATCCCAGAGTTATTAGCAATTTCAACACAATCTGGAAATGGGAAAAAAGCATCACTTGCCATCACAGAATTTGATAAGTCAAAACCAAAATTATTGGCTTTCGTTATTGCTTGATTTAGAGCGTCAACTCTGGATGTTTGTCCAGTTCCTGAAGAACATAATTGTTTATTTTTCACTAAAACAATTGTGTTTGACTTAGTATGTTTACAGACCTTAGAGGCAAATATTAGATCTGCTAATTCGTTTTTGCCAGGAGATTTAATTGTAACATTTTTTAAACTTTCAGAGCTATCGGTTTTTAAGTCTTTGTTTTGAACTAAATATCCATTTAAGCAGCTTCTGATTGAGGATTCAGGTAAAATAGTATTTTTCTGAATTAGAAGTATTCTATTTTTTTTGGAACCCAGAAGCTTTAGAGCTTCCGGGTTGTAGCTAGGAGCAATTAAAACCTCAAAAAATAAATTATTGATTGAATTAGCTGTTATTGTGTCTATTTCTTTATTACTAATTAAAACTCCGCCAAAGGCCGAAACAGGATCTCCAGACAAGGCATCCTCATAAGCTTTAAGTAAAGTGTTTCTTGTTGCTAAGCCACAAGCGTTATTATGCTTTAGAATTGCAAAAGTTGGTTCGTTTTTTTTAAACTCATTCATCAGATGAATAGCAGAGTCAATATCAAGTAAATTGTTATATGAAATATCTTTACCGTTAACTTGTTCAATTAATTCATTTATTTTACCGTAAAAATATCCTTCTTGATGAGGGTTTTCTCCGTAGCGAAGTTTTTTGTGAGTATTCTCAGTTATTTTTAAACTTTTTTCACTGGTAGTTAGATATTTAAATATGCTTGAATCATATTCGTTGGATTCACTAAATGCAAGAGAAGCAAAATATTTTCTTTCTTCCAGTGAAGTATGACAATTATTCTCATTAATTATATTAAGAAAACTCTTATAATTAGATTTACTAGAAACACAAAATACATTTTTGAAATTCTTGGCTGCGGCTCTAATTAAAGATATTCCTCCAATATCTATTTTTTCAATGATATCAATTTCAGTAGCTCCAGAATTTACAGTTTTCTGAAAAGGATAAAGATCTACAATCACTAAATCGATTTGTGGAATTTCAAATTTTTCTAACTCCTTGTTGTCAGAAATATTGTCTTTTCTATTTAAAATACCACCAAATATTTTTGGATGTAAAGTTTTTACTCTTCCATCTAAAATAGACGGATAGCCAGTTATGTCTTCAACTGGAGTAACGGAATATCCAAGAGAACGAATATATTTTTCTGTTCCTCCAGTTGAATATATCTTAACTTTATTATTAATTAATTTTTTTAATATTGGCTCTAAGCCTGTTTTGTCAAAAACAGATATTAAAGCTGAAGATATTTTAATTGAATTCATACATTTTTATTTTACTTTTTTTCATTTTTTTTGACACTAGTATGGCCACAGATTCAAGTAATTTAATTTCTTTTTCACCAAAAGGATCAAGTGAATCAGAATCAATATCTATTTGACCAACATTATTTCTATCAACAAATATTGGGATTACTATCTCAGATTTGACATTGACATTACAAGAGATGTAGTTTTGTTGTTTCGATACATCTGGGACAATAAAGTTCATATTAGAAACGGCGACTTGGCCACAAATACCTTTTCCAAATGGAATTTTTAAATGATCAGTAGGTTTTCCAGAATAAGACTCAAGAATTAGCACCTTTTCTTTATGATTTGAGAAATAAAAACCAACCCAATCAAAATAATTAATTTCAGATTTTAAAATTTTACAAATTTCGTCTAGAGAAACTTTAAAAGAATTTGATTCATCATCTAAAATAATTTCAATTCTGGATGTTAAGTTTGAAAAATTGCTCACTATTTTTTTTGCTAAAATATTAAATATATTAAGGCTATGATATCTTTTTTTAACAAAAAATATATTTATTAAAGCAATAATTAAATTAATTTTGTGATATGGTTAAAAGTTTACAAATATTTGGAATGACATGTGAAAATTGTCAAAAACACGTACATGATACTTTAAAATCTTTAATTGGAGTAAATAAAGTCATAGTAAGTTTAAAAGATAATATTGCAACCATTTACTCTGATAAAAAAATTAGTAATGATGAAATTAAGAATGTATTAGGGGATAAATATTCAATAAATAATATAACTAAACAAAATAAGGGAAATAAAATAATTCAACTTAAACCGTTATTGTTAGTTTTTGCTTATTTAATTTTTGGAACATTTTTTTTAAGTAGAAATGATTTTATTTTTGATAAAATGATGATTGATTTTATGGGCTTGTTCTTTTTAACTTTTAGTTTCTTTAAATTCCTTGATTATTCATCTTTTTCAATTAGTTTTTCGAAATATGACCCTTTAGCCAAAAGAGCTCTTTTTTATGCAAAGTTGTATCCATTTTTAGAGTTGTTTTTGGGTATTTGTTTTTTGTTTAATTGGAATATTAAAATATGTTCCATAATAACCCTATGTATACTCAGTATTACGACCTTTGGAGTAATAAAATCACTTTATAATAAAAGTGAAATTCAATGTGCTTGTTTAGGAACAGCACTCAATCTTCCAATGACTGAAGCTACTCTTGTCGAGAATATTGTTATGATTTCGATGTCAGTGAGTTTTTTAATTTAAATAGTGTACTTTTATATTATGAAAATGTATAATAAATTATCACATTTATTAATTTCTTTCACATTAATTTTTAATCAATTAGGTGTTGATTTAAACTTGCATTACTGTGGTGGTAGTTTTTCTTCATTATCTTTCATTAATCAATCCACTGATTGTGGAATGCACTCAAAAACAGATATTAATTCAAGTAAAGTTCTTTCTTATAATTCAGAATCTTGTTGTGAGGATAAAATATTAAATACATATTTAATAGATTTTCAGTTTGAACCAATTTTTGAAATTGAAAATCATAAATTATCAACTTCCACTTTTGTTAATTATACTTTCAATAATTTAGAACCATTTCTAACAAAGAATCTCCATACCAAGGATTCTCCCCCTGTAAACAAAAATAAAAAGTATTTATTGTTTACTCAATTATTATATTACTCGTAATCTAATATTCTTTTAAATATATTTTTTTTTAATTTAATTCGAATTTTATGAATATCAAGTATTATATTTTTATATCCCTTTTTTGTATCAACTTTTTAAAGTCCCAAGAAACTTTGAGTGGAAAAATAGTGTACAAACAAGACAGAGAAACCATCGCTTTGGAGGGAGCCAATATATATTGGCTATCTACAAACGAAGGCAGTGTTACTAACCAGTCCGGTGATTTTAATATAAAGTTATCTAAGAAATCTGATAAACTTGTTATAAGTTATTTAGGATTTCGTTCCGATACTTTAAAAATTTTATCCAACAGTAGATTTGTGCATTTTTTGAAAGAAGATCTTAGTACTAACCTTGATGAAGTATCTTTGGTTGAAAGAAAAAAAACCTCTAAAATTTCTTTCACTAAAACACAAAACACCATACTTGTTGATGCAAGTGAACTATTAAAGGCAGCATGCTGTAATCTTTCTGAAAGTTTTGGAACTAATCCTTCGATTGATGTAAATTTTTCAGATGCTCTTACAGGAACAAAACAAATTAATATGCTTGGTCTTAAAAGTCCATATATTCTTATTTCTGAAGAAAATATTCCAATGGTAAGAGGAGCTTCCCAGGCTTATGGATTAACATTTACACCGGGAACATGGGTTGAGAGTATTCAGATTTCTAAAGGAACAGGAAGTGTTGTCAATGGATTTGAGAGTATTGCCGGACAAATTAATACAGAATTAAAAAAACCTTTCACTGACAATCCATTTTTTTTAAATTTATTTGGATCAAAAAATGGAAGATTAGAGTTAAATACCCATTTTAACAAAAAAATTGGAGAAAAGTGGAGTACAGGCTTATATATTCATTTAAACCAACGAAATCAAAAAATTGATAATAATATTGACGGTTTTTTAGATGTACCTTTATCGAATCAGGTTAATATTCTCAATCGATTTCAGTTTATGGATCTTTTAAAAGGATGGGTAGTCTTTTATAACTGGAGAATTTTAAATGATCAAAAACAAACAGGCCAGACTTTATTTAATCCTTCATCAGATATTAACTCAAGTGTTTTGTGGGGAAGTGAAATAAATACAAAAAGATTTGATACCGCTTTAAAGATTGGATATGTTTTTCCAGAATATTCTTACAAGAGTTTTGGTGTTCAAGCGGCTTATAGTAATCACGATCAAAAAGCTTATTATGGTTTAAGGAATTATGATATTTTTCATGAAAGTTTTTACAGTAATTTTTTATATAACTCAATTTTAAATAATACAAATAATAAATTCAAGTCTGGATTAAACCTTTCAGTTGATAAATATGTTGAAAATGTTGATAATGATGGTTTTTCAAGAATTGATAAAAATTTGGGTGCCTTTTTTGAATGGAGTCACGATGATATAGAAAAGTTAAGTTGGACAGCGGGTGTGAGGATTGATATTAATAATAATATTGGTACGTTCATCACGCCAAGAATTCATTTAAGATACGCTTACAATTCATCAACTATTTTTAGATTTTCTTCTGGATCAGGAAGAAAGGCTGCAAATATTTTTGCCGAGAATCAACCAATATTTGGTTCAAATAGAAAAATATATATTGAAAAGGGGGGTAACCCATTTTATGGTTTATTACCTGAGAGAGCATGGAATTTTGGAGTTAGTTTAAGTAAAAATATAGAATTGTTTAATAAAAATGCAAATATTGTTTTTGACTATTACGCAACCCATTTTGAAAATCAGGTTATTGTAGATTTAGAAAATGAAGGTAGAGTATCATTTTACAATTTAAATGGAAATAGTTCTGCTAAAAGCCTTCAAGTATCATTTGATATTGATTTAACATCTCAGTTAGAATTCAAATCTGCGTATAAAAATGATATAGTATCTATTGACTATAGGAGCGGAGAAAAACAAAAACAATTAGTACCTAAGAATAGAGTTTTTGCAAATTTAAGCTGGAAATCTATCAAAACAATAAAAGGTAAACAATGGCTTTATGATTTCACAATACATCACCTGGGGAGTCAGAGATTGGTTGAAAATAGTTTAAACACAAATAACAACCAAAGCCCATCCTACTCTCTTTTAAATACACAACTAACAAGGGTTTTTTCGAGTTCTTCTGAAATATATATCGGAATGGAAAACTTAGGTAATTACACGCAAAGTAATCCTATAATATCGAGTGAAGATCCTTTTAGCGCAAACTTTGACACCTCCCAAGTTTGGGCCCCTGTTTTTGGGAAAATGATTTATGGAGGTTTTCGTTTTAAAATTTAATAATTATAATAATATGAAAAAGTATTTATTTATTCTGTTTTTGGTAATTTTCTCAAATTCAAATGCTCAAAATAATTTAAAAAAAGATGAAATTTCTTTCAAAGTCGCGGGTAATTGTGAAATGTGTAAAATGAGAATTGAAAAAGCTGCACTTTCTCTAAAAGGTGTTAAATATGCTAATTGGAGTATACCAGATAATCAAATAAGATTAATATATAATCCAAGAAGGGTTGAGCTTACAGAGATTCATAATTCAATTGCAAATAGTGGGCATGATACTTCAGTTAAAAGTGCTCCAACTGAAACTTATAATGAGTTGCCAATATGTTGTTTGTACGTAAGAGAAAATAATCAAAGCCCCATTAAAAAATAAAATGAGGCTTTGATAGGGTTTAAGGAAAAATGATATTTACATCATTCCTGGCATACCACCACCCATTTGAGGCATACCACCTCCTCCAGCCGGAGAATCTTCTTTAATATCAACCAATGCACACTCAGTTGTGAGAATCATACCTGCTACACTAGCTGCATTTTCAAGTGCAACTCTTGTGACTTTTTTAGGGTCAATGATTCCTTCTTTAAGCATGTCAACAAAAGTTCCTTCTTTTGCATTATATCCATAATTAGCATCACCTTCTAAAACTTTAGAGACCACTACAGACCCTTCGCCTCCAGAATTCTCAACTATTGTTCTGAGAGGAGACTCAATCGCTTTATAGACAATTTGAATACCAGTTGCCTCGTCAGCATTATCTGATTTTAGCTTTTCTAGAGTCTTCTTCGTATTCAATAAAGCGACTCCTCCACCTGCAACAATACCTTCTTCAACTGCAGCTCGAGTTGCATGAAGAGCATCATCTACACGATCTTTTTTTTCTTTCATCTCTACTTCAGATGGAGCCCCAACGTAAAGAACAGCCACTCCTCCTGAGAGCTTAGCTAATCTTTCTTGCAGTTTTTCTTTGTCATAATCTGAAGTTGAGGATTCAATTTGTGCTTTTATTTGGCTAACTCTATCCAAGATTGCTTTACTATCTCCAGAACCATTTACTACAGTTGAATTATCTTTATCTATAGTTACTTTTTCAGCTGAACCTAGCATTTCAATAGTAGTAGTTTCAAGAGTAAAACCTCTTTCTTCAGAAATAACAGTTCCACCAGTTAAAATAGCAATATCTTCTAACATAGCTTTTCTTCTGTCACCAAATCCAGGAGCCTTAACTGCTGCAATTTTCAGGGACCCTCTAAGCTTATTAACTACTAATGTAGCTAGTGCCTCACCATCAACGTCTTCTGCAATTACTAATAAAGGTTTTCCTGTTTGAGCTACGGGTTCTAGAACGGGAAGAAGATCTTTCATTGAAGAAATTTTCTTATCATACAATAAAATATATGGTGTTTCTAAATCAGTAAGCATTTTTTCAGAATCTGTCACAAAATAAGGAGACAAGTAACCTCTGTCAAATTGCATTCCTTCAACTACATCAACATAAGTGTCGGTTCCTTTTGCCTCTTCAACTGTTATTACACCTTCTTTTCCTACTTTTTCAAATGCCTCAGTAATTAGACTACCTATGTTTTCATCATTATTTGCCGAAATGCTTGCAACTTGTTTTATTTTTTCCGAAGAATTGCCGACTTCAACTGATTGTTTTTCAAGATCAGAGACAATTGCAGCTACAGATTTATCTATTCCTTTTTTTAAATCCAATGGATTTGCTCCTGCAGCAACATTTTTCAAACCTTCTTTTACAATGGCTTGAGCTAAAATTGTTGCAGTAGTTGTTCCATCTCCTGCTAAATCATTAGTTTTAGATGCAACCTCTTTAACCATTTGAGCACCCATATTTTCAAGTGGATCTTCAAGTTCGATTTCTTTAGCTACACTTACACCATCTTTTGTCACTTGTGGAGATCCAAAAGATTTTCCGATGATTACGTTTCGACCTTTAGGGCCTAATGTAACTTTAACTGCATCGGCCAGAGCGTCAACTCCTCTTTTGACACCATCTCTAGCGTCAATATCAAATATTATTTTCTTTGCCATAATTTTTTTATAAGTTTAAACAATTGCCATTAGATCACTTTCTTTCATCATAAGATAGTCAGTTCCTTCATGGTTTAATTCAGTTCCTGAATACTTGCCATATAGTACTTGGTCACCAACTTTTACAGTTATTGGGTTTTCACTAGTACCGGGTCCAATAGCAACTACAGTTCCTTTTTGTGGTTTTTCTTTTGCGCTATCAGGAATGTATATTCCCGAAGCAGTTTTTGTTTCGGCTTCAAGAGCATGAATAAGCACTCTGTCAGCTAAAGGTTTAAGATTGATTTTACTCATAATTAAAATTTAATTAATTAATTAACTATAATTTCATAAACTATGCCAAATAGTATCAATTAGATAATTTAATGATAAAATGTCAAAATGTCATGTTTGTAGAAGTGTTTGGAAAATTAATTTTTCACTTCAGGAATTGAATTATTTGGGAAAGACTCTTCAGGAATCACCTCTTCTATAATATTATCTCCATCGATTAATTTGGAATCTGAAAATGAACTACTTTTTTCTAAAGCAACATTAGATAACAATATCAATACTAGAAGAACAGCTGCTAATATCCATGTACTACGGTCTAAAAAATCAGTAGTTTTTTGAACCCCACCCATTTGTTGAACTCCACCTCCAAAAGATGAAGATAATCCACCGCCTTTTGGATTTTGAACCATAACAACAAGGATTAGTAGAAAACAGAAAAATATAATTAAGGCAATAAAGACATAGAATGTATTCATTTTTTATTCATTTTTTTCATTAATCTTTTTGTTTCACTTATTTGGATTGCAAATAAAGCATTTTTTTCTGGATATTTCAAACTTAATATTTTGTATGCCTGATGAGCTTTTTCATATTTTTCTTGTTTAAAAAATATTTTGGCTAAGGTTTCTGTCATAAGTTCTTCATCAGAAAAGTTGCTTTCAGAACTTAAATCAATTGTATTATTTAGATTTATATCTTTTGGTTGAGAAACCTTTGGATTTGTTTTCAAAAATGAATTGATAATTCTCCAATTATGTTCACTATCGTTATTAGATAAGTGAAAATTATTTTGAATATTTTTATTTGATATTGAAACCCATTCAGTAAAACTTAATTTTTTTAATTTAAAATCAGGTTTTGAATCCTCTTTGTTTCTCTGAAAAGTATTTTCAACTTTTTGTTTTACCTTAAATTGCCGTTTATTCTTTTTTTCTTTTTCAGGTTTATTGATTTTAAATTTATCATTTATCCATTCCATTAATAAATTTCTGTCATAAGTTATTATGGCAGTTTTCTCTAAAACTGAATTAAAATTAATACTTTCTTGGCTTTGTAAAGATTTTACATAGAGAAAATGAGCTGTTTGAAAATAAGGATATATTTTTGTAATTGTCTCTAATTCTTCAGATGTTTTGGGTAAATTAGGATCAAACTCCTCAAATAAAGTAGAGAATTTATGTTTATTCATTTTGTCACCATTTTGCTAATGTTTCGTTGAAAATATTCTGAGTTATTCTTTCAAATATTTCATCTAAAGCTACGTCTCGAACATCGTAAACTTGTTTGTTAGCCTCAAAGTCATAAAAGTGAGAAAATCTTTTTTCAAAATCATCATCTTTATTTTTTTTATTAAAGTATCTGAGATTTATTTCCATAGTCAACCTATTTTGTGCTGCTTTTATTTGAGAAGTTGCCGACATTGGAGTCACACTAAATTCTACAATTTCTCCCTCATATACCAAGTCACCTCCTTTGTTTACTATGGATAAATTAGTTTGATTTAAAAAAAGATCTTGAAGAGCTATTGTGAACTCTTGATCTAAACCAGGCTCAACAATAGACCCTGGTCTATTACCTGCAAGATTTTCAAAAAAATTAACTTGAAATGTTTTTGTCCCAGCAGGAATAGAAGCCCCTGTAAAAGAATAAAATTTACACCCAATTAAAAGAGTAAAGATTAATATTGTAAAATATAAATTTAGATTATTCCTCCAGTTCATTAAGATCGTGTTGTTTTATTTTTCTATATAAAGTTCTTTCAGAAATACCCAGTTCTTGTGCGGCAATTTTTCGCTTACCTTTACTTCTAACCAGAGCCTTTTTCACCATTTCTATTTCTCTTTCAAGTAAAGATAGGGGTTCCTCTTCAATTACAGTTTCAGCATAATCGTAATTTAGTTCTTGGGTATATTTATTGTCTAAACTGCTTGTTTCTTCATTGACATTTATATCATTTTTAACAGATTTCACTTCCGATTTTTTTTCAACATTTTGATATATCTTTTGAATTAAGTTTTGGTTTTTCTCCTGAGTTTCAGAAGAATTACCACTCTTCATAAGATCTAATGTTAATTTTTTTAAATCATTTAAGTCTCCTTTCATGTCAAATAAAACTTTATATAATATTTCTCGTTCAGATGAGAAATCAGATTTCATTTTACTTTTTTCAATTAGAGCAGGAAGTCTGCTAAAATTCTTTGGTAAATAATTATTTAGAGTCATTGGAGATAAAATGCGCTCTTTCTCTAAAACTGAGAGCTGCTCAGCAATATTTCTTAATTGTCTAATGTTTCCATTCCAATAATAGTCTTGAAGCATTTTCTGTGCATTATCATCAAGTCTAAGAGTTGGCATTTTATATTTTTGAGCAAAGTCAGAAGCAAATTTCCTAAAGAGAAGAGGAATATCTTCTTTTCTTTCTCTTAGTGGAGGTAAATTAATTTCTACTGTACTTAGTCGATAATACAAATCCTCCCTAAATTTTTCTTTTGCGATAGCATCGTCCATTTTTAAATTTGTAGCAGCTACTATTCTAACATTAGTGCTTTGAACTTTGGATGAGCCTACTTTAATAAATTCACCATTTTCTAAAACTCTTAAAAGTCTAACTTGAGTTTGAAGGGGCAGTTCTCCTATTTCATCCAAAAAAATCGTTCCTCCATCTGCAACTTCAAAATAGCCACTTCTATTTGATGTGGCTCCAGTAAATGCACCTTTTTCATGCCCAAAAAGCTCGCTATCTATTGTGCCGTCTGGAATAGCACCACAGTTTACAGCTATGTATTTAAAATGCTTTCTTGGAGAGTTTTGGTGAATTATTTTAGGTATACTTTCCTTTCCAACACCACTTTCCCCTGTTACTAAAACAGAGATGTCAGTTGCTGAAACCCTTAGAGCTTTTTCCAAAGATCTATTTAGTCCAGGATCGTTCCCAATAATTCCAAATCGTTGTTTAATTGATTGTAATATTTCCATATTAAATTGTTTTTGAGTAGTCTATAGCATGTCCTTTAAGGGTTGCAGAAGTAACACTTTCAATTTTAACATCAACAAAATCCCCTATAGAATAATTTTCTCTTGGAAAAACAACAGTCGTGTTCTGTGTTGTTCTTCCACTCCACTCATGATTACTTTTTTTTGATACTTTTTCTATTAATACACAAACAACTTTATTAATGTATTGTTCTGTTCTATGCTTACTATGCTTTAACTGAACAGATATTATCTCTTGAAGTCTTCGCTTCTTTGTTTTTTCAGGAATATTATCTATTATTTTTCTTGCAGCAAGAGTTCCTGGACGTTCAGAATACGAGAACATAAAACCAAAATCATATTTAACATAATCCATTAAGCTTAAAGTATCGTTGTGATCTTCTTCTGTTTCTGTTGGAAAACCTGCAATCATATCTTGTGAAATTCCGCAATCTGGAATTATTGCTCTAATATTATCGATTAAATTGAAGTATTCTTTTCTAGTATGCAAACGATTCATTTTTTTGAGAATAGAGTCACTTCCAGACTGAACTGGAAGATGAATATATTTACATATATTATCGTATTTTGCCATTGTGTGTAAAACATCAATTGACATATCCTGAGGATTGGATGTTGAAAAACGTATTCGGATTTTTGGATAACTTTCAGCAACTAGGGTAAGAAGTTTTGAAAAATTTATGGCAGTTTTTTGCTGAATAGCACTTGATTTTGAAAAATCTTTTTTCATTCCGCCTCCATACCATAAATAGCTATCGACATTTTGACCTAAAAGTGTAATTTCTTTGAAATTACTAGAGGCTAAGTCATTAATTTCATTCAGAATACTTTTTGGGTCTCTACTTCGTTCTCGTCCACGTGTAAAGGGTACTACGCAAAATGTACACATGTTATCACAACCTCTTGTTATTGAAACAAAAGCAGAAACTCCATTTGAGCTAAGACGAACAGGAGAAATATCACCATAAGTTTCATCTTTTGATAGAATTACATTTACAGCTTCTTTTTCATTGGCGACTTCTTCTAATAGATTTGGAATATCCTTATAAGCATCTGGTCCTACAACCAAATCAACTATTTTCTCCTCTTCTAAAAATTTATGCTTAAGTCTTTCAGCCATACAACCTAAAACTCCAACTTTAAGGTTTTTATTATGTTTTTTTATTGACTGAAAATAATTTAATCGTTTTCTGACTGTCAATTCAGCTTTTTCTCTAATTGAACAGGTATTTACAAGAACAAGATGAGCCTCTTTAATTATTTTTGTTGTAGAATATCCCTCTTTTTGTAATATTGAAACAACAACTTCGCTGTCAGAAAAATTCATTTGACAACCATAACTTTCTATATATACCTTTTTATTATGGGTATTTTTACTCGTAACTATTTGATCAGAAATGGTTTCTCCGTTATATTGGTTAGGATTTTTGTGAGTATAACTTTGAGTATAACTTGATGAAGTTAGAGCCTTTGAATTCTTTAATGAATTGTTATTCAGTTTTTTATGTGTTTTCGTATTACCCATTTAGGTATAACCTTTTTTATATTTTTTTAATTAAAATTAGTTATTCCCAAACTTGGGTATAAAGAAAATTAACATACTTTTTAAAATACAAAGATAATCAATTTCGGTCATTTTGTCAGTAATATATTAAATCTAAAAGAAGAGTTTATCAAGAAATTAAATAACTCATTCTTATTTTATGAAAAATAAAAAAGGTTTAATTAAAAAATTATTATTTATCCATACATGTTAAAATTAGCTTTCTCAGGGAATAAATCATTCTATATTTTTAATTAAAAAAACAGACTTTAATTTATTATTAAAAAAACTACATACTTTTGTTCTCTAAATTAATTTATTTCATGGCTAAAAATTTAGTTATTGTTGAGTCACCTGCAAAAGCAAAAACCATTGAAAAGTTTTTGGGTAAGGATTATAAAGTTGCATCTAGTTTTGGACATATAGCTGATCTTCCTTCAAACGAATTAGGAGTTGCTGTCGAATCTGACTTTTCCCCAAAATATATAGTTACAGATGATAAAAAGAAGGTTGTAAGAGAGCTTAAAAGTTTGGCAAAAAAAGCAACAACCGTATGGTTGGCGTCAGATGAGGATAGAGAAGGAGAGGCTATTGCTTGGCATCTATCCCAACAATTAGAATTAGACGTTAAGAATACTAAACGAATTGTTTTTCACGAAATAACAAAAAGTGCAATTTTAAGAGCTATTGAAAACCCAAGATTAATTGATGAAAACCTGGTTAACGCCCAGCAAGCTAGAAGAGTATTAGATCGTCTTGTAGGTTATGAGCTTTCTCCAGTTTTATGGAGCAAAGTAAAGGGAGGTTTATCTGCGGGAAGAGTTCAGTCAGTTGCGGTGAGGTTAATAGTAGAAAAGGAAAGGGAAATTCAAGATTTTAAATCTAAACAATCATTTAAATCTCAAGCAGTTTTTGTA
Organism: Candidatus Marivariicella sp.; assembly: GCF_983056325.1. Lineage (NCBI taxonomy): Bacteria > Pseudomonadati > Bacteroidota > Flavobacteriia > Flavobacteriales > Flavobacteriaceae > Candidatus Marivariicella > Candidatus Marivariicella sp. Next base: position 37,917 of record NZ_CEZOWA010000013.1, read on the forward strand.
ACAAATGAAGGAAAGAAAATCAAATCTCAACTTCAAAAGAATTTTGGGGATAAAAATAGTGCAATAGATTTTTTAAAAATTAATGTAAATTCTGATTATAATGTTGATGCTGTTGAGAAAAAACCAGGCAAAAAGAGTCCAACAGCTCCTTTTACAACCTCAACTTTACAACAAGAAGCATCTAGAAAACTATATTTTTCAGTCAGTAAAACAATGGTTGTTGCCCAAAGACTATACGAGTCCGGATTAATAACATACATGCGTACTGATAGTGTAAACCTATCAAAAGAAGCCCAGGGAACCGCAATTGCTGAAATTAAAAGACGTTATGGTGAAGAATATGTGCAGGCAAGGAGTTATAAAAACAAAAATAAAGGAGCTCAAGAGGCACATGAGGCAATTCGCCCCACCGATCTAAGTAAAAATACAATTACTGGAGATTTTGATCAAATTCGTTTGTATGAATTGATATGGAAAAGAACTATTTCTTCTCAAATGAGTGAAGCAAAACTTGAAAGAACACAGTTTAAAATTAAATCCTCTAATCATGATGAAATATTCGTAGCTAATGGAGAAGTTTTACTTTTTGAAGGTTTTTTAAAAGTTTATCTTGAAGGAACGGATGAAGATACGGAGGAAGATCAAGGAATTTTACCCAACATTTTAAAGGGTGAAAGCCTGGCTTTAGGAGAATTGAATAGTATACAGCGTTTTTCGAGACCTCCATCACGCTTTTCGGCGGCAGCACTTGTTAAAAGACTCGAAGAATTGGGGATTGGAAGACCTTCCACTTATGCTCCAACAATTTCAACAGTTCAAAATAGGGGTTATATCTCCAAAGGATTAGATGAGGGAGTAGGAAGAGAGTATATCCATTTGTCTCTTGTTGAAAATGAAGTTTGCGAAAAAAATATTTCTGAAAAAGTCGGGTCCAATAAAGGAAAGCTTGTTCCTACTGATATAGGTAAAATTGTAAATGATTTTTTAGTTAATAATTTTCAAAACATTTTGGATTATAATTTTACAGCAGAAGTTGAACAAAGTTTTGATAGAATTGCTGACGGTGATCAGAAGTGGAAAGGAATGCTTAAAACCTTTTATTCAGATTTTCATAGTTCAGTTAATTTTGTTAAAGAAAATGCTCAACGTGAATCTGGAGAAAGAGTCCTAGGAAATCATCCTGAAAATGGAAGAGTAATAAAAGTTAGACTTGGAAAATTTGGACCGCTGGCCCAAATCGGGAACATGGAAGACGATGATAAGCCACAATATGCAAGTCTCGGTCCAGATCAAAATTTAGAAACTATAACCTTAGAAGAAGTAATGGATCTTTTTAAGTTACCAAAAGATCTCGGAGAATATGAAGATAAAATAATTAGTGTTAATAACGGTCGTTTTGGTCCATATATTAAATTTGGAGAGCTATTTGTTTCTTTAAGTAAAGGAATGATTGCCACCGAAGTTGATTATCAGATAGCTGTTGATCTTATTGAAGAAAAGAAAAAAGCTGACGCACCAATTTATGAACACGATGGATTTCCTGTAACTAAAGGAAAGGGTCGCTTTGGTCCGTTTATAAAATGGAACAATTTATTTATAAATGTCAATAGAAATTATGATTATGACAATCTAAGTGATTCTGATATTTTAAAATTAATAGAAGAGAAAATTCAAAAAGAAAAAGATAAAATTATCAGCAACTGGATTGACGAAGGAATAAGGGTAGAAAAAGCAAGATGGGGAAGATCTAATATAATTAAAGGTAAAACAAAAATTGAGTTACCTAAAACTATCGATGCGACTAAGATAACGTTAGAAGACGCCCAGGATCGTTTAGCCTCATTAAAAAGTAAAAAGAAAAAACAAACCACTAAAAAGAAATAATGAGCCTAGAGTTGCTTAATCCTATTTCTGAAACTTCCATGAATTCTTTGGTTCTTGCCCCTGAACAGGTAATTGGAAAAACCATTGCAATCCATAATGAAGGAAATGGTTTTCCAATATTGGAGGATGTTAAAATTGCATTAATTGGAATCACTGAAAATAGAAATGCTTTTTTTCCGACTTTAGATTATGACTTAGATTCATTTAGAAAAGCTTTTTATAATCTTTTCCCGGGAAATTGGAATTTTAAAATTGCTGATTTAGGAGACTTACCTAATGGGGAGACTATAAATGATACATATTTTGCTATTACAGAGATATGTAATGAATTACAAAAGAAAAATATTATACCCGTGTTAATTGGAGGAAGTCATGATTTGATATATCCCATTTACAAATCATATTCATCGAATAATAGATTAACTAATATTGTTTCAATAGACAATCAATTTGATTTTTCACAAAATGAAGAGTTGATATCAGGAAGATCTTATATGAGTCAAATTATAATGGAAGAACCCAACTTTTTAAATAATTTTACAAATATAGGATATCAAAGCTTTTTCATTGCTCAAGAAGAACTTGCTTTAATGGATAGATTGTATTTTGAATCTATGCGGCTTGGTAAAGTTTTGGATGATATTAACCAGACTGAACCCTATTTTAGGGATGCTGACATTGTGGGTATTGACATGAAGGTTTTGTCTTGGACAGCTTGTGGAACTAGTGTTTCAGGTCAGCCGAACGGAATAGATGGTAGAAGTATATGTTCTTTAGCTCGTTATTCTGGAATTAGCGATAGGGTCTCAAGTTTTGGTTTGTTTGAATTACCAAGCAATCCTGTTTTTCATCAACTTTTATCTCAAATAATTTGGTATTTTATTGAAGGTTATTCCAATAGGTTTAATGAGTATCCTGTTTTAATAAGTGATGAGTTTGTAAAGTATATTGTAACTTTGTCTGACAGAGAGTTGATTTTCCATAAAAGTAATAAAAGTAAAAGATGGTGGGTAGAATTACCAAATGAAAATTATATAGATAATAAATTAAAAAGATCAACGTTATTACCATGCACACAAGAGGATTATACATCAGCTTGTGCGGATGAATTACCTGTAAGGTGGTGGAAAGCATCAAAAAGAGGTTAAAAAAGTAAAAAAAAACCACTATTTTAGTGGTACTTTGCATTGAAATAATAATTTTGTAAAGAAATCGAACAATAAAGAGCTTGAATAGCTTATGAAAAAAATTGTTTTAATTATTGTTATTGTTCTGACCACAATAAGTTGTGGTAGACGTGATAAAGGAGAGTTAGTTGGTGTCAAGCAAAAAAAATGGTTTCCTGAAAAACCATTTGGTATGACCCTTGTAGAGGGTGGAGCTTACATTATGGGTAAATCTGATGAGGATGTTGCTCAGCTTCAAAATGCTCAAGCTAGAACAGTTACAGTCCCATCTTTTTATATGGATGAAACTGAAATCACAAATAGTGAGTACAGACAATTTGTTTATTGGGTGAAAGATTCAATAGCTCGTACATTCCTTGCAAACGAAGCGGAAGGAAATGAAGGCGCAGAAGGCATCAGTAATTGGAAAAAACTTTCGAGTGATGAGGAAGAATTAAATGCCTATCAAAAATATATGTTGGATAATTATGATCTTGATCCTGGTAAAATCAATTGGGATGAAGATATCGAATGGGGAACCAATGATTATCCCGACGAATTTTATGCAGCTGCAATGGATTCTTTATACTTAGACCCAAGTTTTTGGTATGACGGTGAAATGAAGATTGATGTCAATAGATTGAAATATGCTTATATAAATTTTGATGCAGAAGGTGCAGCTATGAAGTCAAAAAGTCTTGGAACAAGAAGATTATCAGATTCAATACGTAAAACCTTTATTGACACTCTTCACGTTTCAATATATCCGGATACTACTGTTTGGATTAAAGATTTTATGTATTCTTATAATGAGCCGATGCATAATGATTATTTTTCACACCCTGCATTTCAAGATTATCCTGTTATAGGAATTTCTTGGAAACAAGCAACTGCTTTTTGTAATTGGAGAACCCTAAATAAAAATAATTATCAAAGATCTAAAGGAGACCCTCTTGTTAGTAAATTCAGACTTCCAACTGAGGCAGAATGGGA
>NZ_CEZOWA010000013.1:41969-64401 GCF_983056325.1 Candidatus Marivariicella sp.
ATGCTGCACGTGGAGGTATCCCGTCTGGAACTTATCCGTGGGGAGGTCCGTATCTTATGAATGATCGAGGATGTTTTTTAGCTAACTTCAAACCATTAAGAGGTGATTATGCTGTTGATCAGGCAGTATACACGGTAGAAGCCAAATCATATCTTCCTAATGATTTTAATTTATATAATATGGCTGGAAACGTTTCAGAATGGACAAATTCATCTTATGATTCTGGTGCATATGAGTATGTTGCATCACTCAGTCCAAACATGTCAATAAAAAAAGAAAATAGAAAAGTTGTACGTGGTGGATCATGGAAAGATGTTGCGTATTTTTTAAGAGTAAGCTCAAGAGATTTTGAATATGCAGATACTTCAAGGAGTTATATTGGGTTTAGAACAGTTCAAGATTATTTGGGCACACCCAAAGTTAAAATAAGATAAATTAGTATATTTAATTAATAACAATAAATAATTTTTAAAATGGATGATAAAGCTTTAAATAAAAGATTAAAAAGTAAAGTTGCAATGCACATGCTTTTTGGATTAGGAGGTGCAGTTGTAATCGTAGGTGCACTTTTTAAAATTCTTCACCTTGAAATAGGTCCAATAACTGGTGGTTTAGTTTTAGGTATTGGACTTGGAACCGAAGCTTTAATTTTTGCAGTTTCAGCACTAAATACTGGAGAAATAAAAGAAGAGCACGACGAGTATGTTAAAAAAATACAAGGAGGTGGAGGCCCAGTTAAGTCAAAATCTGCATCTGGTGACGAAGGACTTTCTTCTAAAATTGATTCATTAATGAAAGAAGCTAAGTTGGATGTTAGTTTAATGAATAATTTAACTTCTAGTATTAAAAATTTAGAATCCTCTGCAAAAGCGCTAGAACCAGCTTCAACAGCTATATCATCATCTTCTCAATATTCTGAGCAATTAGATAAGGCTTCATCCCAATTAGATGAATTAAATAAACTATATGCCGCTCAGGTAAAATCTACTGAAACAAGAGCAGGAAAAGATACGGAAATTCGAGATCAAATGGAGGCTGATGTTGCTCAGTTAAAAAAACAAATGGAATCTCTTTCTGCAAATTTAGCTTCTCTCAATGACGTTTATGGAGGAATGCTTTCTGTAATGAAAAAATAATAAATAACTAAAACCTAAAGCATAGAAAATGGCAGGAGCAAAAGAAACACCCAGGCAGAAGCTTATCAGTTTAATGTATTTAGTATTTATTACTATGCTTGCTTTAAATGTAGGTAAAGAGGTATTGGATGGATTTGGACAAATGTTTAAAAAAATTCAATCTTCGAATTCAAGATTATATGACAATAATGAAGTTTATTATCAAAAAATAGCTGCAAATGCTGAAGAAAAGGAAGGTAAATGGATAGGACATGATAGAACAGCAAAACAAATTAGAGAAGAGTCTGATGAATTTTTCAATAAAATTCGAACAATAAAAGATAAAATCACCGAAAAACAAAGGGTCAAAGATCCAAAACTTGAAAAATATAGTGAAATGGATAAGGGAGAATCTTTAGATCTTATCTTTTTTGACTCAAATGGTGAATCAGATGAAGGACAGTCTTTTGTTGAAACAATTATCGAATACCGAGGTCATGTTGTACAAGTCTTCGGATCTCAATATCCACAATATATTGAATTAGTTGAAGAACGTTTTTTTACAGGAGATTTCGATAATAACATTATTAATAAAGATAAAGCATCACAATCTTGGCTTTCACATAATTATGAAGGATTTCCACTAATTTCTTCATTAGCGAAGCTAACTATGATGCAAAGTGATATACGTGCTACCGAAGCTGATGTTCTGAATACTCTTTTAGGAAAGGAACTTGAAGCAGAATCTGGTGTAAATGAGTCAAATTATATAACTCTTTTAAAAACCGAAAAAGGGGCATATTATCAAGGAGAAATCTTTGATGGTAGTGTTATTTTAGGAAGAAAAGGTGGAGCTCAAAATCCTAATTCTGTAAATTTAACTATTGATGGAAAAGCTTTAAAAGAAGCGGATTATCAACTTATACCCGGTGGAATAAAGTTGAACGTTGTAACTGGAAATCCTGGAGATCATGAAATTCTTGGTGATTTAGTTTTTCTCAGCGAAGGTGTAGAGTCTAAAATTCCAGTTAACCAATCTTTTCCTGTTATTGCAAAACCAAATTCTGCAGTTATTTCTGCAGATAAAATGAATGTGGTTTATAGAGGGATTCCAAATCCTATGACCATTTCAATACCTGGAATTGCAGATAATAAAATTACAGCTAGAGCCCCAGGTTTAAGAAAAGTAAGAGGATCTAAGTATGTTATGACACCTCAGAAAGGATTCGATGTCTCAATTAAAGCGTCTGCAACATTGCCTGATGGTCAAGTGATATCAACATCAACAAAATACAGAATAAAGGATATTCCTGCCCCTGCAGCATACATTCGAGGGTCGCTTGGAAGAGTTAGTCTAGGTAAAACAGATATTGGAAACTCGTCTATTACAGCAAAAATTCCTGATTTTGATTTTGATATAAAACTTCAAACTCTAAGTTTTCAATTTTCAGTTCCAGGAAGACCACCAGTTAAAGTTAATGGAAGTAGATTAAATGCAAATGCTAAATCAGCACTTAAAGCTTCTAGAAAAGGTCAGGTAATTCAGATTTTTGACATTAAAGTCAGAAACCCTAAAAATCCGAAATATTTATTTAAAAGAGTCGCAGGAATTAATATAACTGTAAAATAAGATGAAAAAAAATTGGTCATTTATTATTTTGATTTTATTATCAACAAGTACAGTCTTTGGACAATCAAACTTGCTTAATGCGGTTGTTCCTCAGGATATTGGAAAACTAAATGATCAACAATTAGCTGCCAGTGATAACGACCCTTTGGCCTACGGTTATGTTGACGATAGAGATGTTATGTGGTCTAAAACCGTATGGGAGAAAATCGCTTTAGATGAGCGTATTAACTTCCCTTTTTATTATCCTGTTGTTGAAATTGATCCAACCAGAAAACCTCTTTTCGACGTTCTTTGGGAAAATATTCAGAATGGTAATATAACTGAGATATATAAAGACGGGTACTTCCGTGAGAAACATTCTATCGAGCTAATTCAAGAATATTTACAGGATAGACAATACAATGAAATTGGAAGAGAAAAGTTTAATGCTGGAGTACCTATTGATGAATCACCCACTTCTCAAGACTACACAACTACGAACATTGGAAGAGATGAGATTGATCAATATCTTATTAAAGGAACCTGGTATTTTGATAAGAGGTTGGGTGAACTTAAGTATCGTTTATTAGGAATTGCCCCTACTGCTGTAGTTGCTAGTGTGAGAGCAAACAACGACGCCCAAGATGTTCCCATGGATATTGATGAATTAGATGCAGTTCCATTATTTTGGGTATGGTTTCCAGACGCAAGAGAATCTCTTAATAATGCAGAGATTTTTAATTCTAGAAATGCCTCTCAGCCAATTACATTTGATTTGATGTTAAATACTAGACGTTTCAATTCAGTTATTTACAAAGAGGAAAATCCATTTAACGATAGAGAAGTTAAAGAATACATTTATGAAGATGCTCTTCGTCAACTTTTAGAATCTGAAAGGATTAAGAATGTTATTCGTGATTATGAACAAGATATGTGGAATAATTAACACGAATTAAATTTAATTATTAGCGTCTCTTACCGAGACGCTTTTTTTTTGATAAAACTTAATTAATAATGGAAATATTAATTGTTGGATTTGGAATCGCAGGGGTTTCTATAGCTCATCAATTAAAAAAAAATAAGATATCTTTTCATGTTATTGATTCACCAAAAAATTCCTCAAGTTTAGTTGCTGGAGGAGTATTGAATCCAACTGTTCTGAAGCGATATACAATGTCATGGGAAGGTAAAAGTTTTTCTGATTATGCTTTAACTTTTTATAATGAAATATCTAAATATTTGAATTATAAAATATACGATGAGATTGTAATTAATAGAATTTTTCCAAACTCAAAAGAACATAATAAATGGACTGAAGCTTCTGATAAAACTCATTTAAAACTATTTTTAAATAGAGAAATTATTTTAAATAGAAATGATAAAGTAAATACACCTAATGGTTATGGAACATTAAAAAATGTTGGAAGATTGGACTTTAAAGAAATAATTAACAAATATCAGGTTAGTTTAAAAGACAATTATAAAAGAGAAGTTTTTGAGTACTCAAATTTAAAATTTAACAAGGCAGGAGTGATTTATAATGGAACTACTTATAAAAAAGTAATCTTTTGTGAGGGCTATGGATTAAAGAACAATCCTTTTTTTAAAAACCTCCCTTTACTTGGAAATAAAGGTGAAATGCTTGTCATTAAGTGTCCTAGTCTTTCAGAAAAAATCATATGGAAAGGAAAGTTTTTCATTGTCCCTTTAGGTAAAAGTCTTTTTTGGATTGGGGCTACATTTAATAACCATGACAAAACTCCTACAAGATCATTATCTGCAAAAAATGAACTTTTGACAGAGCTAAAAGAAAAATTAAATATTCCATTTGAGATTATTAGTCACCAAGCTCAAATTCGCCCAACTGTTATTGATCGGAGACCCTTATTAGGTTCACATTCAGAATTTGATAATATATATTTATTCAATGGTTTGGGAACTAGAGGTTCTCTTATGGCTCCACTATTATCGGAGTTTCTTTATAATTATATTTTTTTTGAGAAAGCTTTGTCTACTTCAATAGATATTCGCAGATTTACACACGAAAAAAAAGAGAGATAAATTATGTTTAGTGCTCAAAATATTGGAGTTTCTTTTGGAGGTTTTACTCTATTTGATAATATAAATTTTAGGTTAGGTCACGGAGACAGAGTGGCTTTAATTGGTAAAAATGGAGCAGGAAAGTCCACACTTTTAAAATTAATTGCACAGGAGCAAAGCCCAACGAGTGGAATCTTTGCGATTGAAAAACAATGTAAAATTGGCTATTTACCTCAAGACTTGGATTTTGAAAATACAGGTAGTGTTCTACAAGAAACATACAAAGCATTTGAGGAAATACTTACTATTGAAAAAAATCAAGATATTATAAATCATCAACTTGAAGTTAGAACTGATTATGAAAGTGATCAATATTCAAATCTAATTATTGAATTAACTGAATCTACATCAAAGTATGAACTTCTGGGTGGTTATCTGTATAAGGCAAAAACAGAAAGAATTTTATTGGGATTAGGTTTTAAAAGTCAAGAATTCAACAAACCAACAAAAGAATTTTCTGGAGGTTGGAGGATGAGGATTGAATTAGCCAAACTTCTACTTAAAGAAAATGATATTTTATTATTAGATGAGCCAACAAATCATTTAGACATAGATTCAATTATATGGCTTGAGCAGTTTTTAACAAAATATAAAGGTGCAGTTCTATTGGTGTCTCATGATAGAATATTTTTAGATAATGTAACTAATAGAACAATTGAAATTGTTCAAAAACACATCTATGACTTTAAAAAGTCCTATTCAGATTATTTAACACTTCGTCAAGAGCTGATTGAGCAACAAAAATCAGCAAAAAAAAATCAGGATAAGCAGATTCAGGATACCGAGAAATTAATCGAACGCTTTAGAGCCAAAGCCTCTAAAGCCAGTATGGCTCAGTCTTTAATAAAAAAACTTGATAAAATTGACAGGATTGAAGTCGATCAAGAGGAAACCCAGACTATGAAATTGAATTTTCCGATAAGTAAACAACCAGGAAAAATAATACTTGAAACAGAAAAAGTTTCAAAACATTATGGTGATAATATAGTTTTCAATAATGTAGATCTTCTTTTAGAGCGAGGATCTAAAATTGCATTTGTTGGACAAAACGGTCAGGGTAAATCTACTTTAGCCAAAATAATTGTTGGAGAAATCGAATACTTGGGAAATCTTAATTTAGGGCATAATGTTGAAATTGGATATTTTGCTCAAAATCAATCTGAATATTTAGATGGTCATCCAACTATCCTAGAAACAGTTCAAGAGGCAGCTACTGAGAAGAACAGAAGCTCGGTGAGAGATATTCTAGGAGCTTTTCTTTTTCGGGGAGATGACGTAGATAAAAAAGTAAGTGTTTTATCTGGTGGTGAGAGAAATCGACTTGCTTTATGCAAACTCCTTCTTCAGCCATTCAATGTCTTAGTTATGGATGAACCAACTAATCATCTAGATATAGCTTCAAAAGATATATTGAAACAAGCATTGAAAAAATTTCAAGGAACTTTAATTCTTGTATCTCACGACAGAGACTTTCTAGATGATTTATGTGGACTTGTTTTAGAATTTAAATCTCAAAAAGTAAAAATGCATTTAGGGGGAGTAAAATCTTATCTTGAGGAAAAAAAAGTAAATAGTTTTAAAGATATTGAGGTTAGAAAACCCAAAACAGATCTATCATCAGATTTTAAAATTAATAAGACTGAATATTCAAATCAAAAACAAATAAATAATTTAAAGAATAGAATCAATAAGCTAGAAAATAAAATAGATTCTCTTGAGAAGAAAATAAAAGCCATTGATTTAGAACTGGAAATTAATTATGAGAAAACAATTGCCTTACCAAACTTCTTTGATAAATACCATGCGCAAAAAAAAGATCTACAAGACTGCATTAACGAATGGGAGTCGGATCAAGATAAGCTTGATAAAATTATAAATAATGGTTGAACATTTTTTTCAATGTCCTTATTGTTGGGAGGAAGTGTCAATGTTACTCGACTCTTCCCTAGATCAGAGTGATTACATAGAAGATTGTGAAGTTTGCTGCAATCCAATTTTAATTAATTACTCTTTTAATTTGAATATTATTGAGTCTTTTCAAGCTTTATCCATCGAGCAATAGTTTATTGCTTTTTAAAAGTAATAATTCCATATTTATATCCATACTAATATATATTTGTAACATATTTTTCAAAAATGAAATATGTATACTTTTTTTTAATTTTAATTTCTCTGGAACTATTTAGTCAGAATACGGAGCCAATTAATTTTGATGGAATAGTAGAGGTCAAAGAATGGAGCGCTTTCCCATCTTTTGATATTTCATATGAAATTGAACCAGGAAATAATATTGCTCCACCCAATAGAACCAAAGCGTATGTAACATATTCTAAAACTCACATGTATGTTGGTTTTAACGCTGAGGTCCCAAAAGATCAATTAAGAAGTGCAATTAGAAATCGAGATCAGGTTTTTCAGGATGATCGAGTAGCCGTATGTATTGATACTTTTGGAGATGGAAGATATATGATATGTCTTGGAAGTAATGCCAACAATATTCAGTTTGATTTAAAATTTGCAACTGATGATATTGATACATCTTATGATGTTAATTATGAAAATAAATCACAGTTAACGGAAAAAGGTTATGATGTAGAGCTTAAAATACCCTTTTCTGCTTATCAATTCAAAAACCAGCCACAGTTAAATTGGAAAATTGCTTTTTTTAGAACAAGTTTTGCTAACGGAAAAGAAAGTTTAAGTCAAAATTATCCCGTCGATCGAAATAATCCTTGTTTTGCATGTCAAGTCACTTCTGAAGTTGTGTTTAAAAATATCAAGCCAGAACTTAGGTTTAATATTATTCCATATATATATAGTGGAGTCGAAGGTTTGAAAAATGGAAATTCCATACTATATGGTAAACCAGAATTTAATATTGGTGTGAGTGGAAGACTGGATTTAAGCTCACAAACTTCCTTGGAATATGCTATTAATCCTGATTTTTCTCAAGTTGAAGCTGATGTATCTCAAATTAATGTAAATGCTACTTTTGCTATTTTTTATCCGGAACGAAGACCCTTCTTTAATGAAGGAGCTGATTTAGTTAGTTCTGAACTAAGTACAGTCTATACTCGAATGATAAATCAACCTATTCTTTCCACTAAGTTGATTCATCAAGACGATAAACAAAGAATATATTGGTTAGCTGCATACGATTCAAAAACAGCATATATAATTGGAGGTGAAAATAAATCATACAGTGGAGAGGGAAAAGAAAATTTCTCTAATATTTTAAGGTATCAGCGAAATTATGATAAAGGCTCAAACTTAGGATTTTTAATAACAAATCGAATACTGAAGGGTGGAGGAAGTGACCACACATTTGGGATCTCCGCCCGCCATCAATTTTTCAAATCTTATACTGTCAATTTTGAATTAAATAAAAGTATCACCGATGAACCTAATAATGATTGGATTAATGATAAAGGTTTTATAAAAAATAGATCATTAAAATTAGATGGTGAGTCATATAGCGGAGATGCTTTTCTCTTAAATATAAGAAGAACAACAGTAAACTGGCAAACATCTCTTGGATATGAACAATTATCACCTTTGTACAGAACTCCACTAGGATTTTCAATTCAAAATGCATCAAAAAATATTTATTTGAGTCAAAACTATATCTATTATGGTAAAAATTTTATTCAAAAAGCCACTTTAGGAGCAGACTTAGAATGGCAATTTAATTATGATGATCTTCAAAAAAATGGTGAGATCGAACTTGAAGGAGAATTAATTATGAAGAGTAACTTAGAAACTAGATTTGAATTTAGTTATCAGTTTAATAATGAATTTGAGGGATTTAATCCAAAAGATTTAAATTCTGTTTCTTGGTCTTTAGGTTACAATCCATCAGAAATTGTAAGGTTAAGAATTGCTTTTGGAATTGGGGATCAAATAGGTTACAATTTGGAGAACATAGCTGTTGGAAATGAAATAAATTTTAGAACTTTTAACTCTTTCCAATTATCAGATAAATTTCGAATTAGTCCAATTTTAAGGTATAGTGAATTAAGAAGTAAGATTGATAATTCACTATACTATAAAGGATATATAACGAGAATTAATTTTAATTACCAATTTAATAGAGATTTTTCTGTACGGTTGATCACTGAGTATGATGATTTTGATAAAACATTTTTTTCTCAGCCGCTAATTAAATGGAATCCCAATCCTTTCACTCTATTTTATGTAGGGGGGAATATTGGTTATAGTAGAACTGAGATCAGTAAAATATTCACCTCCGAGTCAGCTCAATTTTACCTTAAATTTCAATACCTGATCGGGAATTAGCCTTTCAAGCTATTGATGTATCTTTCTGCATCTAATGCAGCCATGCAACCTGTTCCTGCTGCAGTAACAGCTTGTCTATATTCTTTATCTTGAACGTCTCCTGAGGCAAAAACTCCAGGTTTATTGGTTTTGGTATTTTTTCCATCAGTTATTAAGTAACCTCCTTCATCCATTTCTAGCTGATTTTGAAAAATTTCGGTGTTGGGCTTATGACCAATTGCAATAAAAAGTCCTGTTATTTCAATCTCTTCTTTTTCACCTGTTTTATTATTTAAAATTCGAAGTCCCTCGACAACTTGATCTCCTAAAACCTCATCAATTTCAGAAAAATATCGTAAGTCTATATTTTCTGTGTTAGTTACTCTGTGTTGCATCGCCTTAGATGCTTTCATCTCGCCTTTTCTGACAAGCATAGTGACTTTTTTACATATATTAGCAAGATAAGTCGCTTCCTCAGCGGCAGTATCTCCTCCGCCCACAATTGCAACATCTTGTCCTTTATAGAAAAACCCATCACAAACTGCACAAGCTGAAACGCCACCACCTCTGAGCCTTTGTTCACTTTCTAATCCCAGATATTTTGCTGTTGCTCCAGTGCTAATAATTATAGTTTTGGCATGTAATTCAGTTTTTTCATCAACCCATGCTTTGTGAATTCCTCCCATATTCGAAGAAAATTCTACCTTAGAAACGTGTCCAATTCTAACTTCAGTCCCAAACCGTTCAGCTTGTTTTTGAAGTTCAACCATCATAGTAGGTCCATCAATACCTTCAGGATAACCCGGAAAATTATCAACTTCAGTCGTCGTAGTTAATTGTCCACCTGGCTCCATTCCAGTATACATTATTGGTTTAAGATCAGCTCGAGCAGCATATATTGCTGCAGTATATCCAGCAGGTCCACTTCCAATGATTAATGTTTCTATCACATCCATAAATTTTCAATTTAAATTGATTTCAAATGTAAAATTTAATGACTAACTAAATGAATGTTTGTAATAAGTATTCGTTATGTGTTGATAAATTATTTTTTTACTATATCTAATATATCATAAGTGTAACTTGCTTGAAGAGCCAATTTTGTTCTATTCTCAGTTAATTTATAACTTTCCCTTTTAAAATGAAAGACACCAGATGTTCTGAAATTAAAATCTGTTGTGTAGATTAAACTTATCCTATCATTATGATTTACTTCAGTTGCTACAAGCAGATAAGAAGAGGTGTCAAAATAAAATTTCCAAGTATCAGATCCGTTTAAATAGCTAACTTGTAGTGAATATACTTTTTTTTGGTTAGGCAAATATATCTCTCCTAAATATTTAATAATGGTTCCAGGATCCTTCAACTTCATAGGTTGCCAAAAAACATAAAATGCACCGTCAAGTATTCCTTTTGCACTATTTAGAGACTCTAAATCATTTATATTTTTCCCATTTTTAATTATTTCTATATCAATCCCATTAGTTTTTATAAACTTATTATCTGATAATATTTCAGTTTCATAAGGATCAAATTGATGGGTGATTTGTTGTTTGGTTTTTTTAACAATATTTCCTTCTTTATCATATGTATATGTAGTTTTTAAGTATTTAATCTGTTTTATTTCACTTATAGTATTTTCACCTCCATGAGCATCTAATGACTTTTCGAGAATACTTTTAACTTTTTGATTTTGAGCGTAAACCTTGTTAAAAAAAAGCATACCAATAAGCATAAGTAATTTAATTTCTAATTGTATTTTCATAACTAATTTAATTAATCAATATGTCAAGAACTATAGTTTTTCTTTTGATGAGTTTTATGTTTTTTTCAAAAACAATTGCTCAAGGTATATTAAAACAACAAGATAAGAATTCCATTGTAAGTGTCTTGAATAAACAAGAGAAGGCATGGAATGAAGGAGATATTGATGCTTTTATGGAGGGGTATTTAAAATCTGAGGAACTCGTTTTTAACGGATCTAGTGGTCCGTTTTATGGATGGGAGTCTGTAAAGGAACGTTATATAAAAACGTATCCAACAAAAGAAATAATGGGCAAACTAAAGTTTCAAATCCAAAACATCTCCTATGTTTCTGAAAATGTTGCTCAATTATTGGGTCAATATTTTTTATTTTACCCAGATAAAAAATCGAGTGGATATTTTTCCTTAATATGGTTAAAAACTAAAAAGGGTTGGTTAATTTTGAGTGATCATACTTCAAGAAGTAATTAATTATGTCTATAAAACAACGCATAGGTCTTTTTTTAGGACCACTATCATTTATTTTAATACAGTTTATACCTTTTACAGACCTTAGTTTGGAGGGAAAAAATGTCCTTGCTACAACTTCATGGATGGCAATTTGGTGGATTTTGGAATCAATACCAATAGCTGCAACAGCTTTACTTCCAATTGTTCTATTTCCAGTTACAAATGCCGTTTCAATTTCAAATACTACTGCAGCTTACGGTCATAAATATGTTTTTTTATATTTAGGAGGTTTTCTAATTGCTATTGCCATTGAAAGATGGAATCTTCATAAAAGGATTGCTTTAAATATTATTTCAGCTATAGGTACTAAAATAAACTTAATAATACTGGGTTTTATGGTAGCTACAGCCTTTTTATCAATGTGGATATCAAATACTGCAACCTCTGTAATGATGCTTCCAATTGCACTTGCTATTATAAAACAGCTTGAGGATAATCCCTCAACTTCAATAAATGAGAATAAACAATTTGGAAAAGCTTTATTACTTTCCATAGCTTATAGTGCTTCTATAGGAGGTGTTGCCACTATTATTGGAACTCCACCAAATTTGGTTTTGGCGGGTGTTGTTGAATCGAATTTTGGATATGAAATTTCTTTTTTCAAATGGTTCATGTTTGGATTTCCAATTTCAATGATGATGCTTTTTATATGTTGGCAATATCTTACTAAGCGAGCATTTAATTTTAAACAAAATGAATTTCCTGGAGGTAAAAGTGAAATAAATCGTTTGAAAAATAATTTAGGTAAAATGTCTATTGAGGAAAAGAGGGTGGCATTAATATTTTGTATAACTGCACTTTGTTGGATTTCTAGATCTTTTTTATTACAAAAATTTATTCCCAATATTGATGATACAATTATCGCCATAGCTTTTGGTTTACTTTTATTTGTTATTCCATCGAGTGATAATAAAAGGGCACTCATTACATGGAAAGAAGCTGTCAAGCTTCCTTGGGGAGTCATAATTTTATTTGGTGGAGGAATGGCTTTAGCAAAAGGGTTTGTTGATACTGGTCTTGCGATTTGGATTGGTAGTAAACTCACAATACTTAAAGATTTACCAATAATTATTCTTATACTATGTTTGGTTACTGCAGTTAATTTCCTTACCGAAATAACCTCCAACCTAGCTACTACAGCAATGTTACTCCCAGTCCTTGCTACAATGAGTTTACAGATTAATATTCATCCATTTATTTTAATGGTTGGAGCCACCGTTGCAGCCTCTTGTGCATTTATGCTTCCTGTAGCCACTCCTCCAAATGCAGTTGTTTTTGGAGCTGGATACCTAAGGATTCCAGATATGGTAAATAAAGGGTTCTGGTTGAATATTATCTCAATAGTTGTAATAACCTTAATGGTTTATTTTGTACTTCCAATATTATGGGATATAGGATTAACTGATTCTGTTTAAGAACACGAATATTAGAAAACTATTCTACCGGGGTTTAGAATATTTTTTGGATCAAACATGGTTTTAATTTGTTCCATCAATATAATTTCCTCCTTGGATCTACTGGTATGTAGATATTTTTTTTTGTCAAGTCCGATTCCATGTTCAGCAGACAATGAACCTTTATGTTTTTTTAAAGGAGAATAAACAACAGAGTTAATAAGGTCAATTACTTCGGGATTATTTGTGTTTCTTCCGATTATAAAGTGAATATTACCATCAGCAACGTGTCCAAACGGAAATATGGTTTTGACTTCTTCTATATTTTCGAGCTCCTTAATTATCGAGTTTACAACATTTCCAATTTGAGAAACTGGCAAGCTTATATCAAAATGTTGATCATAATTTGCTTTAGATGCTAAAATTGCTACATCTTCTCTTATTTGCCAAATTTGCTGTTGTTCCTTTTCGGTTTTTGCCATAACAGCATCTTCAATTAATCCATTTTCTAAAGATTTTTCAATGTAATGTTCCAATAATTCATAATCTTCTTTTGATTGACTTCCTAAGCTTTCAACAAAAACATAGTATTTATGATTTTGATCCAGAGGCTTTATTAAATCTGAAGATTCGATCATTGCTTTATATGTTCTATTCCAAATTAATTCAAAACCACTTAAAGCACCACTTAACTCTGATTCTAAGTATTTTAAAAGCGAAACAACGTTATCATATGAATTTAAAGCTGCTAGGGCAGATGATCGACTCTTTGGCGCTTCTTGAAGTCTTAAAACTGCCCTTGTAACAATCCCTAAAGTTCCTTCGCTACCTATAAATAGTTGTTTTAAATCATATCCAGAATTATCTTTGATGATTTTCTTTAAGGAAGAAAGAATTGTTCCATCTGGTAAAACAACTTCAATACCTAAAACCATTTGTCTAGTCATCCCATATCGAAAAACTCTAAGTCCACCTGCGTTTGCAGAAATAGCTCCACCTATTTGTGCAGAACCTTTAGCTCCAAAGTTTAATGGTAATAGCATATCTTTCTCAGCCACAGCATTAATTAGCGATTCAACGATTGCTCCTGCCTGAGTTGTAATCGTCTTACTCTTGGAATCAATTTCTTCAATAGAATTCATTTTTTCTAGGGAGATAACTAGTTGATTTTTTTGAGTTTCTGTTCCTCCAACCAAATTTGTTAGTCCTCCATGAACGATTATTTCTTGACTGTGTTCATTACACAATTTTACTATTTCGCTAACCTCTTTTGTTGTTCTGGGTAGAGCAACCGCAAGTGCTTGAAGAGGTTCGTCTGTTTTCCATATATGGGAAAATCTTGATAGGACATCACCCTTTAGAAGTAGTTGATTTGTCTTTAGAATCAACTTTAATTTTCTAATTAAACTATTGTTATACATATTTATTTATTGAACTAACAATACTAATATAATTTTTTTTAGATTTGTACCGAAAATATTTGATTTGAAATACAATATTAACTTTTTCAATTGTTTTGTGTCATGCATTCTATTAATAGTTTTCATGCTACCGACGAGTGTCCGTTTGATTGAGTCTTTTGAAAAACATGAGCACAATTTTTGTACAGAATCATCGCTTCATTTTCATCAACAAATTGATGACTGTGTCACATGTGATTTTAGCTTTTCAAATTTTAAATTTGAATTAGATCAAAAATATTATGTTTTTGTAAATTTTTTCATTTATAGTAATTCAACTATTCTTGAAGAAATTCTGTATGTATCAAATATTACAAGCTTTGACTTAAGGGGTCCCCCTTTCAACGCATAAGTAATTTTATTCAATTAAATTTCTTGTTTACCCTATTTTTTATGGGTTTGCATATCCTACAATTTTTACTAACAATTTTAAAATAACAATAATGAAAACAATTAAATTTTTACTATTTTTTTTAGCTCTAATATTATCAGTTGCATCTTGTTCAAAAGACGATGATCCAGCTCCAGAACCCGTTAATGAGGAAGAGATAATAACTACATTACAAGTAACACTAATGAACAACGATCTGAGCTCAATTGTCAATTTAACGATGACAGATTTAGATGGAGATGGACCAAACGCACCAGTTGTAACTGTGGAAGGAAATCTAATCTCAGGAACTTCTTATGATGGAGTTGTAAAAATTCTTAATGAAACGGAATTTCCAGCTGAAGATATAACTTTAGAAGTTGAAGAAGAGGATTTAGAACACCAGATTTTTTTCACTGTAGGAGGTGGACTTGATGTCACTACATCATATTCAAATTTTGATTCAGCAGGTAATGATTTAGGAACAGAATTTAAATTAGATGCAGGATCGGTTAGCAATGGAACATTAACCGTTACTTTAATACACGAACCTACTAAGCCAAATACAGGATTAGCAAGCGCTGGAGGGGAAACAGACGTTGAGGCTACTTTTAGTATTACAATTGAATAATTATTTTTTGTGAGTGTAAATTGAGGATAATACTTTTATTATCCTCAATTTTACTATTTTAATTATACGTTAATTTTAATTAAACATCCATGTTTAGATTACTGCTTTCAGTGACTCTAACATCTTCTTTATTTATTTTTTCTCAGAATTGTAAAAACACATTTTCTGGAAAAATTATTGATTTACATGATGGAAAGGGACTAAAAGACGCTGTTATATTTGTCGAACAGTTAAATGAACAATTTACAACTGACTCGTCTGGATCATTCATTATTTCAAATCTATGTGACAAATTTTATAATTTTGAAATATCTCATCCTCAGTGTAAAACTAAAATAGAGATTATAAAGGTTTCCAAAAACACTAATAAAATATTTAGATTAGAGCACCATATAGAAGAATTAAATGAGATTATTGTCTACGGAAATTCTTTTAATGAAAAGTCCAAAACCATAGCCGAAAATAAAATTTCTAGTAAAGTTTTAGAAAAAAATATTAGCTCTCCATTAGGAGATATTTTAAGTAATTTATCAGGAGTGTCATCGTTTAAAACTGGAAACTCTGTTGTTAAACCAATTATTAATGGTCTGCACAGTAGTCGTGTAGTTATTATTAACAATGGTGTCCGAATGGAAGATCAAGAGTGGGGAGAAGAACATTCACCAAATATAGATGTTAACTCATTAGATAAAATTATACTAATAAAAGGAGCAGGAGCTCTTCAATACTCAGGAAATGCTCTTGGTGGAGTTATAGTTGCGGAAATATCAAATTTTCAAATAAAGGACAGTTTATATGGTAAAGTTTTAATTAAAGGTGAAACAAATGGAAGAGGATTAACCACCACTTCCAATTTAATTAAGACTAATAAAAATGGATTATATTATTCTGTTCAGTCAACCTATAAGCGATTTGGAGATTTTGAATCACCAAATTACATATTGAGTAATACAGGGGTTAAAGAGCAAAATGTTTCCTTTAGATTTGGTTTAAACCGATTTAAATATGGATTAGAATTATATTATTCTATTTTCAACAATGAGCTAGGAATTTTAAGAGCCTCTCATTTAGGAGCTGCTCAAGATCAAATTAGAGCAATAAATAGTCAAACTCCCCTCATAGTTAATGATTTTACATATAATATTAATGCTCCTAAACAAGACCTTAATCACCAAACATTCACATTAAAAGGGTATAATAGATTTGAAAACTTTGGTAAATTAAGTATTCAATATGATTATCAGCAAAATAATCGTTTAGAGTTTGATATAAGAAGAGGAGATGATAAGTTTAAACCCTCTATTGATTTGGAACTCAAGACTCATAGTATAAAACTGGATTTAAATACTCAAATTTCAAACTTAAATATAAAATCAGGGTTTGTTGGAAGATACCAAAAAAATTTTCCAGATCCAGAAACAGGAGTTAGAAGGATTATTCCCGATTATAATAAATATGATTTAGGAGTATATTCAATTTTTGTTTTAAAAATTAATGAAAAATTTCTTTTGGAAGCTGGGGCTCGATCAGACTTCTCATCAATGGATGTTTCTAAGTATTACAAAACATCCTTTTGGAAATCTCGAAATTATCAAAACTTGTTTTCTGATCTGGTAATTAACGAAATTAGTTCTCAAACATTAATTAAAACAAAATTGATTTTTAAAAACCATTCAACAACTTTTGGTTCCAGGTATAATTTATCAAAGAACCATTCAATCAACTTCAACTATTCAATTGCTTCAAGAATGCCAAATCCTTCAGAACTTTTTAGTGAAGGTCTCCATCATTCTTCTGCTCGAATTGAGCAAGGTGATTTAAGATTTAATTCAGAGACAGGTCATAAAATAACTTTAAATTATATTTTTCAAAATAAAAAAATAAATCTATCAATTAATCCTTACATAAATTCAATAAATGATTTTATTTTAATTGAGCCAACTAGTGTGCAAACGACTATAAGAGGTAATTTTCAAGTTTGGGAGTACAGACAAACTAATGCGCAAATATTAGGATTAGATATTGATGCGTCAATAATTTTAAATAAAAATTTTTATTTAGACAACCAATTTTCAATCCTTAAGGGTCGTGATCTTACAAGAAAGGAACCCCTAATTAGTATGCCTCCGGTCAATATAAATAATGAAATAGTCTATCAAAATGAAAAAGCTAATAACTTAACAATATCCTTAAAGAGTGAATATGTATTTCGTCAAAATAATTTCCCTGATAATAACTTTGATGTATTTATTGCTTTGTCAGAAACTACGGAAATATTAGATTTGAGTACCCCACCAGAAGCATATCATTTGTTTAATTTTAATTCAAGTGTAGATGTAATAACCAAAAAGAACTATAATCTATCCTTTTCTTTAGGAATAAGAAATTTATTGAACATAAACTATCGGAATTATCTGAATCGTTTAAGATATTATTCTCATGATTTGGGTAGGAGCTTTATTTTTGGTGCTAATTATAAATTTTAATTCTAAAAATAGAATTTCAAGTGGTATTTGGCCAAGTATTATAATTTAATAAGTCTAATTATTTTAAAAAATGTACTTGTGTTATGCCATTTAATATTTATATTTGAAAATTAACCAAAAAAAATCTAATGAAAAAATTTATAACACTGATAGCTTTACTATCTGTTACTTCAGCTTTTGCTCAAAACACTTTTCAACTATGGCATTTTAATGTTAAAGAGGGTATGCAGAGTGATATTGTTGATTTGGCAAAAGAACGATGGAGTGATGCAAAATTTAAGTCTGGAGGTATTCAGGTTGAAGCAATAAGACATGGAGATAACGAGTGGTCACATAGAATTATTCTTTTTGGAGAACTTGGAAAAATTGGAAGAGTCGAGGGAGACCAACAAGAATATGAAAGATCATTCTTTCGTAAGAAAATGAGTGATTACATCGAGGAATGGGGTCCTTCCTACGCTGGAAGATTTCTTGATTTTGTTGGAAATTCTGAATTAACAGCATATCCTTATATTCAAATATATGATCTAGACTTAGATGATCCAGTTGCTTTTCAGAAAGCTCATAAGAAACTTCTTAAATCTACTGCAAAAGATAGAGCAGATCGTCCAATAGCCTATGGAACTTATGATGTTGGAGGTAACGGAAGTTCACATTGGGTAGCAATCGGATCATCCGATTTTAACGACTTAATGGATCAAAAAGTAATTGGAGAAAAAAATGTGAAAGCTTGGGCCGAATGGAATAAAACCAATGGTGGACTTGAGTCAAATAATAATTTCACAATTGAGGTTCTTGCGGCATTTGGAAGTCTTTAGTAATTAACACTTAATTTATTTTCTTAGAGAATTTGATATTAATTTGTTAAAAAAAGTTCAATTATAATTGGGCTTTTTTTATTTAATTGATAGTTTTCAGTGCCAATGAAATAAGAGAAAAAGTTGTCCCCCAATTGAATCTAGTATCGACTTAATCACCTGCAAAGGGAATTCCAAAAATACCAACTGCTAACTCAGCCCATATAAATAGAAACATTAAAACCAATATCCCAATGTATAGGATTCGGTTTTTTAAATTCTTTGAACGGTTACTGACAAAACTAATTCCAACACCGAGTAAAACTAGCAGAGAACCCATAACAATGAAATCAAACAAACTCCAGTTAATTTCATCTGTTATAGCCAATCCAAT
This sequence comes from Candidatus Marivariicella sp., assembly GCF_983056325.1. Classification (NCBI taxonomy): domain Bacteria; kingdom Pseudomonadati; phylum Bacteroidota; class Flavobacteriia; order Flavobacteriales; family Flavobacteriaceae; genus Candidatus Marivariicella; species Candidatus Marivariicella sp. The sequence goes on from NZ_CEZOWA010000013.1 coordinate 60,875, forward strand.
TAAAGGAATTAATAACAAAAAAAGAGGATAGACATTTCTTTTTGACATATTTAAAAATAGTAAAACTGCTAAATATTATAAAAATCTAGTTTAATAACTTACCGTATTGTATATAGTTTTTTATTCGCCGTCATTACAAAATTTAGTCAATTCAAAAATTGTCATAGCTCCTGCATGTCTTTTTATTTCTTGTCCATTTTTTATCAGAATAAATTGAGGTAAACCTTTTATTTTGAATTTATTTAATAACTTCCAGTTTAAATCAGCGTTAACTTTAGTAATTCTTATACCTTTTGATTCAGTCGCAAATTTTTCCATTGCAGAATTCATCATCAAGCATGGACCACACCATTCAGCCCAAAAGTCTATCAAAACTAATTTTTCTTTTTTCAAAACTGAATCTATATTTCTAGCATTAAGTTTTATAATTTTTGAATCAGAATTTCTTCGAATTGTTTTTTTATATACAAACCTTAATGGAAATGTAAATGCTGAAATAATTGTTGATAAAATGAAAAGAATGAGTGCGATAACATAATTTATAATTGTTTTTATATTTTTTTTCTGTTCAAAGTTTTTTTCAGAATCATTTTGATATTTAATAATCTTATCAATCATAATTTTATAATTATACGCAACTCGTTATATCTAGAACAAAATTATTAAATTAACAACTTAATTAAGTTGTTAATTTAACTGCAAACAATTAGCAATAGTGAGCATTTTGTCAGAAGTTAACCGCCCTCGATTTATATTATTGATTGAAACTACAAATCGATTTCCTGGAAAGGACAATTCATTCGGATATTTTCCTGTGTGGATGACTCCTTTTTTATTCAAAACATCAATTATTTCAAAATTTCTTTTAGATTTTCTTGAATCGATATATAAATTGTTGTATGTCAGATCAACATTACTTTGATCTAATAAATCATAGAATGAAACCCCCCAAGAGTTATTATCTTCACCATTGAAGTTAACAGTAGTCGTCCAATGTCCCACCATCTTTTTTGACCACTTAGCATAACCTCTTCTACGAGTATAATCATTCGTTAATTTTTTGGAATAAATAGAAATAAATGTGTCCTCAACACCACAATTGGCTGGGATTGCGTAAAAAGCATTATGGAATTCATCGTATGAATTCAGACCATCAGTCTCTCCCAGGTCTTCTATAATTTCAATAATTTCATCATCTGTTTTATCTGTAGATTGAGAAAAAACGAGATATTTTGAGTCTTTGGAAACTAAGCAAAAATAGGTTCTTAAATACTCTTTGCTTCTTTTGGGCTGAATAGTAACCTTATATCCATTTAATTTTTGGAATGAAGACAGTTTAATTTTTAACTTGTCTTCAAAGGCATAGTTCCCAGTTTCCAAAATTAGCTCGGCAAAATAATCAGCAATATTTTGGTTGGTCACCAGAACGTCATCCGGAAATCCTAAATCTAAGTTATCTTTAAGCTCAATAATGTCTATGGTCAGTCTGTTTCCAAACAAGTTATCTTCATAAATGACTTCTGCAACAGCATTTGATTTTTTCATAAGACTCTTCATGTAAATCCCCCTTGGGAGATCGTGTTTTATATTGTTGTAAGCTGAGCCATACTTTCCAAGATCAGCCAAAGAGTCTGGGCAATTAGTCACGAAAAAGCTTTTTACAATAAAATTTTTGTCATCTGGAAACTTGTTGATTAAATCATAAATCTTTTCTGGAACATTTGGTTTTTTTGACTGAAGTCTTTCACGTTCGATTAAATGATCCTCAAATTCTAAATCAAGATTTTCTTGAATAGTTTGATAATTTATTATTTTAAGCTCATCTGAGGTTATAATTAATTCTAACGATTTTTTGAATTCTTTAATATCATCAATTGATTTTTCAGCACCAGTCAAAATTCTGTACCATTTGCCATTATTCGTTGCTTCTAATAAAATATAAGATTCAATACTTTCACTTTCCAGTCTGTCTTGAATATCTAGCGCTTTGTAGTAGCTTCTAACTTCTTTAATTTGAATAGCATATGGGTTATCTTCATCGACCTCTTTTGTTGAGCAAGAAAATACTGATAATGCCAAAAAGAGTATGAAAAAGACTTTAGATGTGTTCATTTTTTTATTTTATTAAATATAATAATAATATTAAAACTCGTATTAAATAAAAAACGGATAGACTTTATTAAAGTTTAACCGTTTTATTTTTATATAAAATTCTCTATCAAAATATCGAACATCAGTTTTACACCAAAGGAATTTATAGATATCTGAAAATTGATTGAACTTATAATTTAGGATGTTTCTAAAATTGATTATTTAATTCTCGTGTAACTTTCATCCCCATATGCTTCTGTGGAAAGGCCAAATTCATCTTTATTTTTAAAGGTTAAGGTTGCATTTGTGACATTTCCATAATAATCTTCAAATATTAAAGTGAAAACACCTTTGTCTAGCGAATAATTCCATGTTCCCCCGGCTTCTGCCCAAGTAAATGTGTTGTCCTTTTTAATAGTTAATGGAACATTCGATTTTGACATATAATTCCCAATAAGATCTTGACTGGTGTATGTGACAACAGCATTTGTTTCCAAAACAACATTTGTTTTTTCTTCGGTTTTACTTTTCTTTTTAGTGGATTCTACTTTAGTTTCCACTAAAATTCCCAGTTCAGTTTTTGCCTTTTGATTATTACCACAACTGATAACTACAACTGTAAATAAAAATAGTACTAAAATTTGTTTGATTCTCATTTTTAAGGTTTTAGATTCTTTTAAAAGTAACTTATTAATATTTATTAAAAAATTAATTATAAGTTTTCGTAAATATTTGGTTTTTAACCTTGTTGGTTTTATTGTCTTAGTATACAACTCTATTGAAATATCGAATATTAGTTTTACTTCAAAAGATTTTGAATTAACAAACTATTTGATCAAGATATTTGTGACTAAAGATTATTTATAATCCCAGGATTTATTTTTTGTAAATCTTCAACAAATTTAGTTTTGTGTTTTGGAGAGATTATTAATTCTTCAAACTTACCATATCTGATTTCTATTCTGTCAAATGAAGCAGCAGGAGAGGAAATGATATTTGATGATTTAGAAACTTTTTTCATCTCCCCAATATTTACAGGATTATAGTTAAAAAACCCACATTTTATATAAAGTTTTTCATTCTCAATCTTGTAGGTGGTGTTGAAAAACATATGTGAAATAAATCCATATAAGACAACCATAGCTAAAAAAAATATAGTTGTATTGCCATTAAAACCCTTACTTATGAATGTTGGAACCAATGGTCCAAAAAAAACTAAAAACACAACAATCAACAGCGTATAAGATACTTTCGAATAATAAATCATCTAATAAAATTAAACGTAAATATAAAAATGGCTACACTTTATAAAAGTGTAACCGTTTTATTTTTTATTTGATAACTCTATTAATCTTGCACTTAGATCTGGGTTAGACATATTTTTATCAAATGGAAACATTGGTCGTTTAATTCTTTTGAAATTTAATCGTTCTAAA
>NZ_CEZOWA010000014.1:0-60874 GCF_983056325.1 Candidatus Marivariicella sp.
GTGACCCTCAACAGTTTTCAAGACTGCCGCATTCGACCACTCTGCCATTTCTCCTTTGCGGTGGCAAATATACATTGTTTTTTAAGTAATAAAAAAAGATTGTAAAAAGCTTTTATTTACTAAGTATATTTATAATATGGAAGGTGTTCAAGAAATAATCATATTAGTTGTATCTGGCTTTATAGCAGGTGTAATTAATACTCTTGCGGGAGGTGGTTCTCTTTTAACACTACCAATCTTAATTTTTTTGGGTTTACCTCCTGGTGTTGCAAATGGAACAAACAGAATAGGAATCTTAATGCAATCAATTTCTGGGACTTTAGGTTATAAAAGTAAAGGAATTAGCACATACCCTTTTAATATTTATTTAGGAGTTTCTGCATCAGTTGGCGCATTAATTGGAGCACAAATTGCTATTGATATTCAAGGTGATTTATTTAATAAAATATTGGCTATAATAATTGTAGTTGTTGGTATTTTAATTGTTTTTAAACCAAAAAATAATATTAAAGTATTAGAAGAGAGATTAAAAGGTAAGTATTTAATAAATAGCTGTATAGGATTTTTTTTTATTGGAATATATGGTGGGTTTATTAATGCTGGAATTGGAATAGTTATTATGTTTTTTTTAACTAGATATAATAGACTTTCTCTTATCAAAACAAATGCAGCAAAAGTTGCTTTAGTTGGTATATATACCCTTGGAGCATTAGCTCTATTTGCTTATAATAATAAAGTTAATTGGACTATGGGACTCTGGCTTTCCTTTGGAACAATATTTGGAGCATGGATTACCAGTAGATATTCTGTAAGAAAAGGGGAAAAGGTTATAAAATTTTCTTTACTAATAATGGTTATTGCAATGGCAATAAAACTATGGTTTTTTTAGTATCCAATTTGATCAATAATTTCTAATCCATAACCCGTTAATCCAATACGTGGTATTTGCTTTGAATTACTAATAATTTTGAGTTTTGTAATGTTTAAATCATGTAAAATTTGAGCTCCAATTCCAAAATCCTTGTAATCCATTCTCAAAGGTGGAACTTTGTTTTTATTTCCTTGATCTTGGATATCCTTTAATATGTTAATTCTAGATAAGAGATCTTCACTAGATTCTTGGTGATTAATAAATAATATAGCTCCTTTTTTCTCATTATTGATTAATGAAAATATGCCATCAAGGCTTTTATCTGATGCACCAGTTAAAAGTCCTAAAATGTCATCATGTATTCTCGACGAGTTTATCCTTGTCAAGATTGGCTCTTTTGCCTGCCATTCTCCTATAGAAAGTGCTAAATGAATTTGACTATTAGTTGTTTGCTGATATGCTCTTAATCTAAATTTTCCAAATCTAGTTTCTATTTCCGTATCAACTTTTTTGAGAATTAAACTATCATGCTCCATTCTGTAAGCAACTAAGTTTTCAATAGAGACAATTTTTAAGTCAAACTTTTTTGCAATTTTATCTAATTCTGGAAGTCTTGCCATTGAACCATCATCATTGATTATTTCTACAATAACACCTGCAGATTTTAAACCAGCCAATCTTGCAAAATCAATTGCGGCTTCTGTGTGACCAGTTCTTCTTAAAACACCGCCTTCCTTTGCAATTAGTGGAAACACATGTCCTGGTCTAGATAAGTTATGCGGTTGTGTCTTGGTATTTACTAACGCTTTAATTGTTTTAGACCTGTCATTTGCAGATATTCCAGTAGTTATACCATTTCCTTTTAAATCAACAGATACTGTAAATGCTGTTTCCAAAGGATCTGTATTGTTCGATACCATCTTATCAAGATTCAGCTCAGTACATCTATTTTCATTTAATGGAACACAAACAAGACCTCTTCCATGTGTAATCATGAAATTAACTAATTCTGGAGTTATCATTTCAGCAGCACAAATAAAGTCACCTTCATTTTCCCTATTTTCATCATCAACAACAATTATAATTTTACCACTTTTTATATCTGATATTGCCTCTGGAATTGTATTTAATTCTATTTGTTTTTTCATTGATCTTTTTTTTCTTTTATGTACTTAGAATAAAGTTTTTGAATTGGAACAATAATAGGGTCAAGGTTTATTAATTCTTTATCTGAAGTCGCCCTGTTTACTAATATATAAGCAAATGGGGTTAAAATAATTGTTGATATCCATGATGCAAGCATAGGAGAAATACTGTTATCTTCTGCTGCATTTTTACTAAAAAGCCCTATGTAATGGTAGATTAGAAAAATAACAACGGATAAAACTAGTGGTAAACCTAGCCCCCCTTTTTTAATAATCGCACCTAAAGATGCCCCAATAAAAAAAAGAAGTATTGAAGCAAATATTAGAGCATACTTATCATAAAGTGTAGTCTTGTGGAGATTTATTAATTTTTGAAATAAGAAAAAATTTCTCTTTTTACTTTTCAAATTATTAATAGTCCCATTTAAAGGAGGTATGGATGTTCTAATAACTTCCGCATATTTAAATTTTTTTTCAAAATTCATAAACTCTAAAACATTAGCTTTCAATGATTCAGGGAGACTAACACTATCTTTTTCAATCATAGGTAGTTGTGAAAGTCCATTTGTTTTATTGAAATTTTCACTAAATACAAACTTTTGCTCGTTAAAATCAATTTCTAAAGAATCAATGCTTTCTTTTAATTGGATAACTTTTTGCATCCTGTATGTAGTTGTATAGTCTTGCGCATCCAAATCTACATTATTAAATTGTGAAAGATCGATATTCATAATGTACTCTTCAAAGTGAACCTTCGCAAACGGATATTTATTTTGCTCACTTATATTTTTAGGAACAATATCTTCATATCTGTAACCATTATATAGAACCATTTGAAGCATTGCATCGGTAGTTTCACTCTTTAACTCACCCGACTCAGATTTAATCACAACCCTGTTTCTATTATCATTACTTTTTTCATGAATAATTATATCATCCATAAACTGATCATTATCACCATACTTATTCATGACTTTTATGGTCATTTGTCCTAAATCATTAAAAACTCCCTCTCTTATTGCGAGTGCAGGCTTTAATTTTGAAATATTTTTCCTTAAGTTGTAAGATTTTAATTCACCATATGGAATTATATGATTTGAAAAAAAGTATGTTCCAATACCTAGGAATGTATGGAAAATTATTAATGACATCATAGACCTTTGTAATGAAATTCCAGTAGATTTCATAGCTGCAAACTCATAGTTTTCAGCAAGAGTACCATATGTCATAAGAGAAGCCAACAGAACAGAAAGAGGTAGAACAAGTGGGACCAGTTTAGGAGAGTAGTAGATTAAAAATCTAAATATTGTTATAAAATCTAAACCTTTTCCAGCTAATTCGTCTATATAAAGCCAAAATGCTTGTATTATAAATATTAGCATACAAATAAAAAAGACTGAAACCAGTCTAGAGGTATAGAGCTTTAAAATATATAAATCAATTATTTTAATCATTAGTTTATATAATAGCCTGGATAGTCAACTTTATTAAAAACAAAAATTGTATCAGGAATATTTTTATTAATAACAAAATTTTCGATTGTTAGAGTGGTGGTAGTTCTTTGTTTACCAATCTCTATAATTTTATATATATTTTTAGATTTTGTATTAATCCCAAGTAAAATATAGGAAATGTCTAAACTTTCTTCAGATGGAATTAATTTTACATATTGAATTTTATTTCCCTCTACATTTTGAATTATATCCCATTGGAAGTCGTAACCAGTTTTATAAATATCTATTAACTCCGTAGGATTTAATAAAATATTTTCTTCTTGATCAGAGCTCGTAATTAAGACTTCTTCATTTTCAGGAAAAATTGTATATAAATTTTTCCCATCAAATAACTGAGTTATATCTAAAGTAATTAATTTGTATTTCTCTTGCGAAACAACTACACTTCCATTGGTTTCCTGTTTTATATTTTCACTACTGTTCTCCAAAGAATATTTAAATTTAAATTGATAATTATTATAATTTCTCATTTGAACTGAGGTGTCATCCAAAAGTTTTTTAGCCTTTAAAGAGGTTTGACTTAATAGTAATGTCGGTATACTAAAAAGAAGGAGCAATAATGTTTGTGTTCTATATTGACTCATTATCTAAATGATTTTTTAAATGATTTAAATCTGAAATTAATACTTGTCTAGCCTTACTTCCCTCAAAAGGTCCTACTATTCCAGCAGCTTCCATTTGATCTATTATTCGTCCTGCTCTATTATACCCTAATTTTAATTTTCTTTGTAAAAGTGAAGCAGAACCTTGTTGAGCTATTACTATAACTTCAGCAGCATCTCTAAATAACGCATCCCTATCAGAGGCATCAATATCTAGAACATTACTCTCCTCACTAGTATACTCTGGGAGGATATAAGCATCACTAAACCCACTTTGAGAACCTATGTAATCTGCAATTTGATCTACTTCAGGTGTATCGACAAAAGCACATTGAATTCTTGATAATTCATTTCCCTGAGTATATAACATATCTCCTCTACCTATTAATTGATCTGCTCCACCGCTATCTAAAATTGTTCTAGAATCAATTTTTGAAGTTACTCTAAATGCAATTCTAGCTGGGAAATTTGCCTTGATTATACCAGTAATTACATTTACTGAGGGCCTTTGTGTGGCTATGATTAAGTGAATTCCAACCGCTCTAGCTAATTGAGCTAAACGAGCAATTGGGGTTTCTACTTCTTTCCCTGCTGTCATTATTAAATCAGCAAACTCATCAACTACAAGAACTATGTAGGGTAGATATTTATATCCATCATTAGGATTAAGTTTTCTATTTTTAAATTTAGTGTTGTATTCCACTAAATTTCTACACAACGCATTTTTTAAAAGTTCATACCTATCATCCATCTCTATACACAAAGAGTTTAAGGTATTTATTACTTTACTATTATCAGTTATTATAGGATCTTGACTATCTGGTAATTTAGCTAGATAATGTCTTTCAATTTTATTATAAATTGTTAATTCAACCTTTTTTGGATCAACTAAAACAAACTTAACTTCAGATGGATGTTTTTTATATAAAAGTGAAGTTAAGACAGCATTTAAACCTACTGACTTACCTTGACCTGTTGCTCCGGCCATAAGTAAATGTGGCATCTTTGTAAGATCAACAACAAAAGTTTCGTTACTTATTGTTTTACCAAGAGCAATTGGCAATTCCATTTCTGCTTTTTGGAACTTACTTGATGAAATAACTGATTTCATTGAAACAATACTTGGGTTTTGATTTGGCACTTCAATACCAATTGTTCCTTTACCAGGGATAGGAGCAATTATTCTTATTCCAAGAGCTGATAAGGAAAGTGCTATATCATCTTCAAGGTTTTTAATTTTAGAAATTCTTATTCCTGCCTCAGGGACAATCTCATAAAGTGTTACTGTGGGTCCAATTGTAGCTTTTATCTGAGCAATTCCAATTTTATAATTTTTTAAAGTATCTACAATTTTAATTTTATTTTCTTCAAGTTCCTCCTCATTAATAGTTATGCCTGTGTTAGGGTAGTCTTTTAATAAATCAATCGATGGAATTTTATAATTACTTAATTCTAAAGTTGGATCAAACTCTCCTTGTTCTCTGACTAATTTTTCAGATAATTCATCTTCGGACTTTTGATATGTGTCTTTAATTTCCATCTTTAAATCATCATCACCATCTACTTTTGAAATAGTTGGCAAAATATCATTTATTAATTTTTCATTCGAATCATCATCATCATCATCTAAAGACCCTTTGATTAAAGAGTCATTTGTATGGGGTTGTGTAACTTCTGGTTTAGATATATTATTTTCAAATGAACTTTCATCAATAATATCAGTGGGTTTAACTGTTTTTAATTTTTTAATATGTTGAAATAGCTTTTCTGGAGTGAATTCCCAATGGAAAACAATAATACATAAAAAATAAAAAAATACTATCGTGCTAAAACCAAACAAACCAGTATAATCAATAATAAAATCTGATATTTCATATCCAACAACTCCATTTATAATATCATATTCTTCACGAAAAAAATTAAGAAATAGAGAGCCAAATAAAATATAATTCAAACCCCAAGCCCATTTAATAACTAAACTTTTCCTGGAAGTTTTAAAAAAAAGAACCGAGCCGGTTATGAAAATTAAATAAGAAAAAATATAAGATGGAATTCCAAAAAGGTTAAATATAAATAAGTGTCCAAGCCATGCACCGATTTTACTTAGGGCATTTTGTGTTTGAATATCTCGATTACTGAAAGATTCAAGTGCTGATTGATCAGCTTCCCAAGTTAAAAGATATGACGTAAAGGAAATAAAAAGTATAAAGCTTATCAAAATCAAAAAACTTCCTAGAATAACAGTTCTTTGTCTAATAGCCTCTTTGGAAGTTGAATTCTTTTTTTTACTTATCGCCATCTATTTAATTAAATATCGAAATCTTGATTACAAAAATACAAATTAGTAATGATTTGATTTTACATTAGAACTTTATTTATGAATACTATTTTAAAGAACGAATTTTTATTTTTAATGCCGCATAAAGTAAAGTCATAAATGGACTTATCCAATTAAAAATTGCATATAAAAAATATTCACTAACACCAACATTAAGGACACTTGATTGATACGCACCACAGGTATTCCAGGGAATTAATGCTGATGTAACAGTTCCAGAATCCTCTAATGTCCTACTTAGGTTTTCTGGAGCTAGATTTCGATCTTTATATGCTTTAGAAAACATTTTACCTGGTATTACAATGGCTAAATACTGATCTGAGGCAGTTAGGTTGATTGTCAAACAAGTAGCGACGGTACTCGCAAACAATTGAAACGTAGATTTAGCCCAACTTAAAAGTGTATTTGTGATTGAAGTTAGTGCCCCTATAGCTTCCATTACGCCTCCAAAAACCATCGCGCATATTATTAACCAGATGGTGTCTAACATTCCTTTCATTCCTCCGGATGAAAAAAGGTCGTATAAAAGTTGATTTTCAGTTTCTATCTGAGTACCAATAGTGATTGCATTTAAAATTCCTTTATACGCACTTGAGAAGTTATATATATTTTCTCCACTTAATGCTAATACTATATTGGGTTGGAAAATTAATGCAAATATAGCTCCTAAAATAGTGCCTGCTAATAAAGCAATTAATGGAGGTGTTTTTTTTGAAATTAAAAAAATAACTGAGGCTGGAACTATAAATAGCCAGTAATTAATATTGAATTTTAATTCTATATTTTTGAGCAAAGTTAAAATATCAGCTGCACCCTTTTCTTCTTGAAAAAATCCGAGGATTACAAAAACTATTATAGTAATAAGTATGCTTGGAACAGTAGTTAAAGTCATATACTTAATATGATTAAATAAATCTCCTCCAGACATTGCAGGAGCTAAATTTGTAGTATCACTTAATGGAGATAATTTATCACCAAAATATGCTCCAGATATTACCGCACCAGCAATCATTCCTGGGGGAAGACCCAAGGCTTTGCCAATTCCAATTAATGCGATACCTACTGTTGCAGAGGTAGTCCAACTGCTTCCGGTAGCCAGAGATATTATGGAACATATTATTATGCACGATGGTAAAAAGATAGAAGGATGTAAAATTTTTAAACCATAATAAATCATAGCTGGAATTATACCACTCGCTAACCAAGTTCCCGCTAATGCTCCTACAAAAAGTAAAATTAAAATTGCACCTGCAACTGATTGAAAATTATCAGCTACTTTAGAGAGCATATCCTTATAGGATACTTTGTAGTAAAATCCAACAATTGCAGCAATTGATGCTCCAATTAATAAAATAAATTGATTTGATCCTGACAGTGCATTATCTCCAAAAACAAAAACATTATAAGCAAGAAGTATTATTAATAATATTAACGGAATTAATGATGAAATAATTGGAAGTCCCTTTACTTTGTTCAAAATTTAAAATTTAAGATTATATCTATATGTACAATGTTAAGAATTTTCTAACTAATTTTACATTATTATTAAATTGATACTATGAAATCATACGATGTTACTGTAATTGGATCAGGTCCAGGAGGTTATGTTGCCGCAATAAGATGTTCACAACTGGGACTTAAAACAGCTTTAATCGAAAAATACAAAACCTTAGGAGGTACATGTTTAAATGTGGGGTGTATTCCTTCAAAATCTCTTCTTGATTCATCCCATCATTATGAGGAAGCTATTAAAAACTTTAATACTCATGGAATAGAGATTTCAGGAGAAATTAAAGTTAATCTTGAAAAAATGATTGGCAGAAAACAGTCAGTTGTTGATCAAACTACAAAAGGTATTGATTATCTAATGGATAAAAATAAAATTGATGTTTTTCATGGTATTGGCAGTTTTGAAGATTCAAATCATATTAAAATTAATTCTGACAAATCTGAAGTGATTAAAACAAAAAATACAATAATTGCAACAGGATCAAAACCAACTAATTTACCTTTTGCAAAAGTTGATAAAGAAAGAATTATTACATCTACAGAGGCTCTTTCTTTGAAAGAAATTCCAAAACATATGATCGTAATTGGAGGAGGTGTTATTGGTTTAGAATTGGGTCAAGTATATCGACGATTGGGTTCTGAAGTTACAGTTGTCGAATATGCTGATCGTATAACACCAATAATGGATTCTAGTATTTCTAGAGAATTAACTAAAGTTTTAAAAAAACAAGGTGTTAAATTCTATTTTTCTCATACAGTTATTGAAGTTGATAGAGTAAATGATGGTGTAATAGTAAAAGCATTAGATAAAAAAAAGTCAGAGATAATCTTTGAAGGTGATTATTGTCTTGTTTCTGTTGGAAGAAAACCCTATACCAAAAGCTTAAATACTAAGGCAGCAGGAGTAACTTTAAATGAGAAGGGACAAGTTATTGTAAATGAAAATCTTCAATCGACAAGTTCAAGTATTTATGCAATTGGAGATGTTGTAAGGGGTGCAATGTTAGCTCACAAAGCTGAAGAAGAAGGAGTAATGGTTGCTGAAATTATTGCAGGTCAAAAGCCACATATTAATTATAATCTTATTCCAAATGTAATCTATACCTGGCCTGAAGTTTCTTCGGTAGGCAAAACAGAAGAAATGCTAAAATCTGAAGGTATTAATTATAAAGTAGGTCAGTTTCCAATGAGGGCTTTAGGAAGAGCAAGAGCAAGTATGGATACTGATGGATTTGTTAAAATATTGGCTGATTCAGTTACAGATGAAGTTTTAGGAGTTCATATGGTGGGTGCTAGAGTTGCAGATTTGATAGCTGAAGCAGTTACTGCTATGGAGTTTAGAGCCTCAGCTGAAGATATTTCTAGAATGAGTCATTCTCATCCAACTTATGCTGAAGCAATAAAAGAAGCCGCTCTTGCTGCTACAGACAATCGACCCTTACATATTTAATAAATTGTTTTTATTGATTTATTAATAATACAATTTGTATTTAAAACCCGCTGATTATTTCTTAATTTTAAAATAATGAATCTTCATTCTTTAGATATTGAATCTTTGTACCCTCAGCTTAAAAATAAAATAACTCTTATTGCTGTAAGTGGGGGAGTAGATAGTGTTGTACTATCTCATTTGTTTTCAAACACAAATTTAAAATTTTCAATAGCGCATTGTAATTATTGTTTGCGATCACAGCATAGTGATAAAGATGAAACCTTAGTAAAAGATTTGGCTTCTAGATTAAATGTTAAGCTATTTCATAAAAAATTTAATACCATTGAATACTCAAAAATAAATAAATGTTCAATTCAGATGGCTGCTAGAGAAATTAGATATAATTGGTTTGAAAAATTATTAATTCAAAATCATATTTCTTTTATATCAACTGCTCATCATCTTAATGATCAATTAGAAACATTTTTAATTAATATTGCAAGAGGTTCCGGAATAGAGGGGCTTGTCGGAATATCAGAATCAAGTAAACTTATAAGACCATTATTGAATTTTACTAAGGAAGAAATCTTAGATTACGCTAAGTTGAATAAACTCAAATGGAATGAAGATCAGAGTAATATTAATAATACTTATTTAAGAAACTCCATAAGAAATAAAGTAGTTCCAGAATTTAAAAAAATACTACCTAATATTGAAAAACAATTTCAAAAATCAATTCATCATATTGGTCTTGCCAATATTGCTTTGAAATCACAAATAGACAATTTTAAACTTAATTTTTTTATAAAAACTGATACAGGCATAAAAATTCATATAAAAGATCTTGAAAGTCTTTATCCAAATGACTTCTTCTTGCATGCTATTTTTAAAAAATATGGATTCAATAGTTCAACCGAACTGCTAAAATTAATTAATTCCTCACCAGGAAAATTAATTAGTTCAACATCTCATGATTTATTAAGAGATCGAGAATGTTTGATTTTAAGAAATAAATCTCAAAAAAAAAATGATTTTACTTATCAAATTAAGTTATTTCCACAAAAATTAAAACATCCATTTGAGATTGAAATAAGTTTAAAACCTTTTATTGACTCAACTAATTCAATTGAAGTTGATTTTTCTTTATCAAATTTAATATTAGAAATAAAGAAACCTTATTCAGGTGCTTTTTTTTATCCTAAAGGGATGTCGGGGAAAAAAAAATTAAGTAAATTTTTTAAGGATGAAAAATTATCAAAATTTGAGAAAGAAAATCAATGGATTTTAACCTACGATGACCAAGTAGTTTGGGTAATTGGTAGAAGGGCAGATAGTCGATTTATTTCAAAAAATGATTCAAGTAAAAGGATGTATATTCGCATAAAAGTATAATCGCTAAATGAAAAAAATATTTCTATTAATTTCTTTAATTTCTTTAGTTTCATTAAACTTTTTATTCTCTCAAGATATAATTGAGCCAGTAAAATGGAATTTTTTTCATGAAATAAAAAATGATTCCATTCTTAAATTAAAGTTTGAAGCTAAAATTGATGATAAGTGGCATGTATATTCTCAAAATATAGAAAACGAACCACCCCTTTCGACTCTATTTTTATTTGATCAAGAACCATACAGTCAAATTAAAAAAGTTAAAGAGGGGGAAAGTATTGTTTCCTTTGATCCAATTTTTGAAAAAGATTTAAAATACTTTGAAAAATTTGCGTTATTTGAAATTGAAATAAAGAATAATGAGTCTTTAGATTTAATATCTGGTAGTGTTGAATACCAGGCCTGTGACGACAAACTCTGCGTATTTAGATCCGAGCCCTTTACTTTTGTTTTTAATAAAAAAAGTGTCTCTAAAACAACTTCTATTGATGATAAAAGTAAGTCTATAGCTAGTTCTTTGAAATTAGATTTATCTGTATCAAATTTTGTGACTAGTATTAACCCTAAATCAAGTGAAAGTAACTTTAGTATTTTTATATTAGGTATTTTAGGAGGTATACTTGCTTTGTTAACTCCCTGTGTTTTTCCAATGATTCCCTTAACAGTTTCGTATTTTATTAAAAACGAAAAAACTAGATCTAAAGGAATAAAAGATTCATTAATTTACTCATTTTTTATAATTTTTATTTACGTTTTATTAAGTCTTCCATTTCATTTATTTGATTCGTTGGATCCTGAAATTTTAAATGTTATTTCAACTAATGTTTATGTTAACTTATTATTCTTTTTTGTGTTTGTATTTTTTGCATTCTCATTTTTTGGATTTTATGAGCTTACCTTACCCAGTAAATGGTCAAATTTTTCTGACTCGGCTTCTTCTAAGTGGAAAGGAGTTCTTGGTTTATTTTTCATGGCTGTTACACTATCTATAGTTTCCTTTTCTTGTACAGGTCCAATTCTCGGCTCTTTATTGGCTGGTTCTTTATCTTCTGACGGAGGCGCTATGCAACTTACTTATGGTATGTTGGGATTTGGATTAGCTTTAGCACTTCCATTTGGTTTATTTTCCTTATTTCCAAAAACATTGAAATTTATTCCAAAATCAGGTAATTGGTTAAATACAACAAATATTGTAATTGGATTTATTGAGTTGGCATTAGCTTTAAAATTCCTATCTAATGCAGATTTAGTCTCTCATTGGGGAATTTTAAAACGTGAAGTTTTTATTTCAATATGGGCTATACTTTCTCTACTTACTGCTTTATATTTATTTGGAGTATTTTATTTTCCACATGAAACGAAACATAAAATAAAACTTTCAAGAAAATTCATTGGATCATTTTTTATAATATTTACATTTTATCTAGTGCAGGGTATATCAAGTAAAGAAAATAATCTAAAGTTTCTGAGTGGTTTTCCTCCTCCAATTTTTTATAGTATTGATGATTCAAGTAGTGAATGCCCCTTGAATCTGGATTGTAAAAAAGATTTTTTTGAAGGTAGAGAATTTGCAAAAAAAATAAATAAACCAATTTTAATTGATTTTACAGGCTGGGCTTGTGTGAATTGCAGAAGAATGGAGGAGAACGTGTGGTCTAATACTGATATTTACAAAATTTTAAAAAATGATTTAGTTTTGGTTTCATTATATGTGGATGATAGAAGTGAGCTAGCAAAGGATAAACAGTTTAATATATTGCGTGCTAATGGCACATTGAAAAGCATAAAAACTATAGGTCAAAAGTGGTCAACTTTTCAATATTTGAATTTTAAAACAGCCTCTCAACCCTTTTATATTTTAATTACAAGTGAAGGGGTTTTACTGAATGACCCAATACAATATGCAGATAAAACTACTTTTAAAAAATGGTTAAATAAGGGAATTCAAAATTTTAATTCTAATATTTAAAATATTTTGCTTATAACCTGTTTTTTGCTTCATTTTTTTGTCCCATATACATTAAATATCCCTTGAGAAATAAATCAATTGATCCATTCAATACTCCATCAACATCATTGCTTTCAACTTTAGATCTAACATCTTTTATTAATTTATAGGGGTGCATCACATAGTTTCTAATTTGAGATCCCCATTCAATTTTCATTTTTGATGATTCTATTTCGTCCCTTGCAGATAATTTTTTTTGTAATTCAATCTCATATAATTGAGATTTAAGAAGCTGCATTGCCTTTCCCTTATTTTCCAACTGAGATCTTGTTTCAGAATTTTCTATAACTATACCTGATGTTTTATGTCTTAACCTAACTGCTGTTTCAACTTTATTAACATTTTGACCACCCGCTCCACTTGAACGCATTGTTTCCCAGGAAATATCAGATGGATTTATAATTATTTCAATTGTATCGTCAACTAATGGATATACATAAACAGAAGCAAAAGAAGTGTGTCTTTTAGCATTACTGTCAAAAGGAGAAATTCTAACCAGTCTATGAACGCCGTTTTCACCTTTTAACCAACCAAATGCATACTCACCCTGTAATTCAATCGTCACTGTTTTGATTCCAGCTACATCCCCAGCTTGATGGTTTAATTCTTTTAATTTATATCCATTTTTTTCACCCCACATTAAATACATTCTCATAAGCATTTCAGCCCAATCACAGCTCTCTGTTCCACCTGCGCCAGCTGTTATTTGAAGTACAGCAGATAGATTATCTCCTTCATCAGATAACATATTCTTAAATTCAATTTTTTCAAAGAGACTCAGGATATAAGTATGAAGAGTGTTTAATTCTGTGTGTTCTATTTCTCCTTCATTGAAATATTCTAACAATATTTCTAATTCTTCTAACTTATTTTCAATAAATTTGAAATCTGTAACCCACTTCTTTTGAGATTGGAGATCTCGCATATAAACTTCAGCTTTTTCGGGATTTTTCCAAAAATCAGGAGATAAAGTTTTTTCTTCCTTGTTCGAAATTTCTATTTCTTTTCCAGCAATGTCAAAGATACCTCCTTAACGCACCAAGGCGATCCATAAGCCCTTTAAATAATTCAGAAGTGAGCATTTAAATTTTTATATAAAAGTAAATGACTTTATTTATATAGTAATCATAAAATATTTTTTTTATGATATTTAATTGATTTTTTAGTTTAAAAACTAATCAATCATATCACAAATTTTATTAGTTTTAATTAAAACATACATAATGAAAAATAAAATATTCGCTCTCACATCACTTTTTATTTTTATATCGTCACTTACGATAGCTCAGCGTAAAGAACTTAGAAAAGGCAGTAAAAGCAACAGGATTGAAAGTTCTATATATGATTCTATGAAAAAATATTCAGGTTTTTTTAATTTTTATTATAACGAACCAAACGATCACATATATTTAGAAGTTAGCGATTTAGAAAAGGATTTCTTATACGTTAATAGTTTAAGTGAAGGAATAGGAAGTAATGATATTGGTCTTGATAGAGGTCAGCTTGGTAACCGAAGGGTTGTATATTTTAAGAAGGCAGGAGACAGGTTGTTATTAGTCGAACCTAACCAAAAATATCGAGCGAATACAGATAATTATTTAGAAAAGAAATCGATTAAACAAGCATTTGCCAAATCAGTTATATGGAGTTTTTCGATTAAAGAATTTAATAATAATAAATATATTATAGACTTAAATGATTTTTTATTAAACGATACACATGGTGTTTCACAGAGATTAAAATCAAGAAAACAGGGTTCATATTCCGTTGATAAGTCAAGATCATCAATGGAACTTGATCGGACTAAAGCATTTCCTGAAAATATTGAATTCGATGTTCAATTAACTTTTAAAGGTCAACCTCAAGGAAATTTAATAAGATCTGTGACACCTTCTGCTGATGCAGTAACTGTTCATCAACATCATTCTTTTATTGAACTACCTCCTTTGGATTTTAAAATGCGTCTTTTTGATCCAAGGAGTGGTGTAAATGCATTTAGATTTTATGATTATGCAACACCTGTAAGTGAATCTACTTTACAAGAATATGTTGTGAGACATCGATTAGAAAAGAAAAATCCGGAACTGGAAATAAGTGAAGCAATAGAACCTATAATTTACTATTTAGATAATGGAACTCCAGAACCAGTTCGTTCGGCATTACTTGAGGGAGGAAGGTGGTGGAATCAAGCTTTTGAAAGTATTGGGTTTAAAAATGCTTTTCAAGTCAAAATGTTGCCAGATGATGCTGATCCTCTTGATGTTAGATTTAATGTTATCCAATGGATACACAGATCAACAAGAGGTTGGAGTTATGGAGCAAGTATAGTTGATCCAAGAACTGGTGAAATACTGAAGGGGCAAGTTAGTCTTGGAAGTCTTCGAATAAGACAAGATTTTATGATTGCTCTCGGGTTAACGGAATCTCCATTTAAAATCGGATCTAATAATGAAAGTAAAGCATTAGAGATGGCTCTAGCTAGAATTCGTCAACTATCCGCTCATGAGATTGGGCATACCTTAGGTTTTGCTCATAACTTTGCAGCAAGTGCAAATAATAGGTCTTCTGTTATGGATTATCCTCACCCCACATTAAGTTTAGTTGATGGAAAAATCAATTATGATAATGCATATTCAATTGGAATAGGAGACTGGGATAAGGTTTCAGTATCTTATAATTATTCCGAATTTTCAGATGCTGTAGATGAGAATATTGAATTACAAAAAATTCTTGAAAAAAGTTATTTAGATGGACATCGGTTTATTTCCGACTCTGATTCTAGACCAATAGGTGGGGCTCACCCAACTTCTCATTTATGGGATAACGGTTCAGTTGCAACTAATGAATTAGATAATTTATTAAAAATAAGAAAAATAGCTATGGATCAATTTTCATTAGAAAACATTAGAGTTGGTGAAAACTATTCGGTACTTGAAGACAGATTAGTTCCAATGTATTTTCTTCACAGATATCAAGTTGAGGCAGTTGTTAAGTCGATAGGTGGATTAAACTATGACTATGGAGTTAAAAGTAATATTAATTACAAAACGTATCCCGTAAATAAAAATGACCAATCAAAGGCGTTAAAAAGTCTGTTGAATAGTATTTCTCCCTCCGAATTAACAATCCCAGAATCTCTTCATTCATTATTAAGTCCAAGAACTTTTGGAAACTATAGGAATCGTGAGAGTTTTGGATCCCAAACAGGTGTTACATTTGATTATTTAGGTATTGCAAATTCATTAAGTGATGCTATAATTGGTATGATTTTAAACCCACAAAGAGTTTCAAGATTAATTCAACAGGAAGCTGTTTATAAAAATCAATTAACTTTTAATGAAGTTATTCTTCAATTAATCAATGAAACCTTCAAACCAGATGAATCTAATTCTTATCATCAATCAATTAATGAAATTAATCAATCTAACTTACTTAAACATCTCATGATATTGAGTAATACAAGTAATTTATATCCTCAAGTAAGAGCTGAAATTTTTGATGCTTTGCATTTTTTATCTAAAAGACTAGATAAAAATTCAGGAATAAAATTCTCAAAATTTTATCAAAATCAGATAAGTCAGTTTATGTCACAACCTAAACTTATATCTCCATTAGAAACTGAAAAGATTCCGGATGGCTCTCCAATTGGTTCATTTGCCTGTGATTTTTAATTATTATGGTAAACTTAATTAGTGATACATTTACTATTCCATCAAAAGGTATGTTAAATGCCATGATGAATGCTGAAGTTGGAGATGATGTCTTTAAAGAAGATCCAACATTAAATAGGCTTGAAGAAAGGGTTGCAAAGTTATTTGGTATGGAATCCGGTTTGTTTTTCCCTTCTGGAACAATGTCTAACCAAGTAGCTATTAAAATTCATACCCAACCTGGAGATCAATTAATCTGTGATCATTATTCTCATATTTATCATTATGAGGGGGGAGGAGTGAGTTTCAATTCTGGTGTATCGTGTAGATTAATTCAAGGCAACAGAGGTTTATTAAATGCTAATCAAATTGAAAATGTAATTAATCCAATAGATTTTTATCACAGCCCTCCAACAACTTTAGTTAGTCTTGAAAACACATCTAATAAAGGAGGTGGAGCATGTTATAATATAAAAACATTGGAGTCTATTAGTTCACTATGTAAAGAAAAAAAAATATCAATTCACTTGGACGGTGCAAGAATATGGAATGCAATAATATCGACTAATACAAAAGCTATTGATTATGGTAACCTATTTGATACTATTTCTGTTTGTTTTAGTAAAGGCTTAGGTTGTCCAATTGGCTCAATGCTATTAGGGAGTAATAAATCTATAAAAAAAGCCATCAGATATAGAAAAGTTTTGGGTGGTGGGATGAGACAAGTAGGCTATATAGCCGCTGCAGCAAACTATGCCTTAGATAATAACTTAAATGATTTAATAAATGATCATGAGAAAGCAATTGAGTTAGGATTAGTTTTAACTAGTTTATCATATGTTGATTTTGTTCAACCTATTGATACAAACATTGTAATATTTTCATTAAAACCATCTTACAATGAAGATCTATTTATAAAAACTCTTGCAAAAAAGAATATTAGGTTAATTCAGCTTGGAAGAGGTAAAATAAGAATGGTAACACATAGAGATTACACCAAAGATCAGCATCTGTATACTATTAATATATTGACTAATTTAAAATTTTAATTTTATATGTGATTTTCAGCAAAAAACTTTTTTATTTACTTATTGGGATTAATTTTGCCATATCATCTAATGAAATTATTTAATGAAAGAAAATAATAGTATTCTACCTCCAATAGCAGAAAAAATTCCATACCAAAATAAAATCCATGATGATATTAGAATTGATAATTATTATTGGTTAAAAGAAAGAGATAATCCGGAAGTAATTGATTATTTGGAAAGAGAAAACGATTACTATGACAAATTAACAAGTCAAACAAAGCCTCTTCAAAACAAATTATTTTCAGAAATGAAAAGTAGAATAAAAGAGGATGATAGTTCAGTTCCATACTTTTACAACGATTATTGGTATATTACTCGTTTCGAAATAGGAAAATCATATCCAATTTATTCAAGAAAAAAAGGTTCTTTGTCTGCCAGGGAGGAGATACTTATTGATGTTAATATAGAAGCGAAAAATTTTGAGTATTTCAGTTTAGTTGGTCTAAATATAAGTCCTGACAATACCAAGATGTCATTTGCTATAGACACTCAGTCTAGACGAAAATACACTTTATATGTAAAGGATCTTCTGACTAATAAAAACCTCAAAACGAATATAAAAAATACAACTGGAGGCAGTGTCTGGGCAAATGATAATAAACACTTATTTTATACAAAAAAGGATCCAAAAACCTTAAGATCTAATGAGGTTCGTAGGCATAATATAAAATTGTATAATAATAAAGATGTTTTAATTTATGTTGAAAAAGATGATACTTTTGAAGTAAGTATTGGAAAGTCTAAGTCTGGTGAATATATTTTTATTTCCTCATACAGCACACTAACTTCAGAATACCAATTTTTAAATGCAAACCACCCCAAAGAGAGTTTCCAAAAAATTCAAAAGAGAATAAGAGGATTGGAATACAGTGTTTCTCACTTTAAAGATAATTTCTATATTATTACAAATCATGAAAACTCTAATAATTTCAAATTAGTTAAAACGCCAGTTAACAAAACAGAATTAAAATTCTGGACAACTGTAATTGAAAATAGAAAAGATGTATTACTAGAAGATATTGATCTGTTTCAAGACTTTTGGGTTACTAGCGAAAGATCAAATGGGTTGAATCAATTAATTATACATTCTTGGGATAAGAATATATCTAGCTATTCACTTCCAGTTGAAGGAGAAACCTACAGCTTGTTTAGTCAATATAATCTAGATTTTTCTAGTTCAAAATTAAGGTACACATACAATTCATTATCAACTCCAACTACAATTATGGAGTTTGATTTAAATTCAAAAAAAAATACCATTTTAAAAACTCAAATTGTTTTGGATGATACTTTTAATTCAAATAATTATGAAGAAAAAAGAGTCTGGGCTAAAGCAATTGATGGGGTTAATATACCAATATCATTAGTCTATCATAAAAACACCAAACTATCAAGTGAAACACCTCTTCTTCAATATGCATACGGATCGTATGGAATAACAATTGATCCGTATTTTTCAAGTACTCGTTTAAGTTTATTGGATAGAGGCTTTGTTTTTGCAATCGCTCATGTTAGGGGAGGAGAATATCTAGGTCGATCTTGGTATGAAGACGGAAAGCTATTCAAAAAAAAAAATACGTTTGATGACTTTATTTTGTGCTCAAAATATTTAATTAACATGAATTACACATCATCAAAGCATCTATATGCAATGGGGGGGTCAGCTGGAGGGTTATTAATGGGTGTTATTTTAAATGAATCACCTGAAATATACAACGGTGTAATTGCGGCAGTACCTTTTGTAGATGTAATTACAACAATGTTGGATGAAACAATCCCACTAACAACTGGTGAATATGATGAATGGGGTAATCCAAATAATAAAGATTATTATGAGTACATGCTTTCGTATTCTCCATATGATCAAGTTAAAAAACAAAAATATCCAAATATTTTAGTGACTACGGGTTTACATGATTCACAGGTTCAATATTGGGAACCAGCAAAATGGGTTGCAAAACTTCGTGATTATAAGATAGACTCTAATGTAATACTCCTAAAAACAGATATGAATACCGGCCATGGAGGTGCATCAGGTAGATTCGATGCATTAAAAGAAATCGCAAGAAATTACACCTTTTTAATCCAACTTGATCGTAAAAAAATTAAGTAATTTTATTTAAATTTGCTACCAATTATTCAAAATATAATAAAAACCAAATTTTGATTCAAAATGATCTTACTGATTTAATTGGAAATACACCTTTAATTAAATTAAATAGAATAGTTAAAGATTTACCCGGTAAATATTTTGCGAAATGCGAATTTTTTAATCCGGGTCACTCTAATAAAGATAGAATTGCTCTCCATATAATTAAGGATGCCGAAAAAAGAGGGCTTCTTAAGCCAGGATCTACAATAATTGAAACTACTTCAGGTAATACAGGTTTTAGTATTGCTATGGTTTCATTAATTAGAGGTTATAAATGTATACTAGCTTTAAGTTCGAAATCTTCTTCTGATAAAATAAATATGCTAAAATCAATGGGGGCCAAAGTTTATGTTTGTCCGGCAAATGTTTCTTCTACTGATTCTCGTTCATATTATCAAGTTGCAAAAAGAATCAACAAAGAAATTAAGAACTCGTTTTATGTAAATCAGTATTTCAATGATCTTAATACCAAATCACACTATCTTTCAACTGGTCCTGAAATATGGGATCAAACAAATGAAAAAATAACACATTTGATAGGTTGCTCTGGAACAGGTGGAACATTGTCAGGATCTGGACAGTTTTTAAAGGAAAAAAACGCAAGTATCAAAGTTATTGGTGTTGATGCGTATGGATCTGCTTTAAAAAAATATCATGATACAGGAGAGTTTGATGAAAATGAGATATATCCAAATAGAATTGAAGGTTTAGGTAAAAATTTAATACCTTCAGCTACTAATTTTACTGTAATTGATTTTTTTATAAAAGTTAGTGATGAGGATAGTGCATATATGGCCAAAAATATATGTAAAAACGAAGGAATGTTCGTTGGATATACCTCTGGAGCTGCAATGCAGGCTTTAGCTCAGTTGAGTAATCAAGCATTTTTTGATAAAAACAGTAACGTAGTTGTTATTTTTCCTGATCATGGCTCAAGATACATGAGTAAAATTTATAATAACAAATGGATGACGGATCAAGGGTTTAATAATTATCAAGAAGGTGATGTACATGAAATTGAATATATTTAATTTATGAAAGATTTATTTGCTAGAATTAAACAAAATAAGGGTCCGTTGGGTAAGTGGGCTAAACATGCAGAAGGGTATTTTGTTTTTCCTAAACTTGATGGTCCAATAAGTAACAGAATGTTTTTCAATGGAAAAGAAGTAATTACATGGAGTATTAATGATTATTTGGGCCTTGCAAATCATCCAGAGATAAGAAAGGTTGACGCCGATGCTGCAATGAAATACGGATCTGCTTATCCAATGGGTGCAAGGATGATGTCGGGACATACTGACTTACACGAAAAACTTGAAGAGGAACTTGCAGATTTTGTTCAAAAAGAATCTGCCTATCTCTTGAATTTTGGGTATCAAGGTATTTTATCAACTATCGATAGTTTAGTTAGTAAAGACGATGTGATCGTCTATGATGTTGACGCCCATGCGTGTATTATTGACGGAGTTAGACTCCATCCAGGTAAAAGGTATACATATAAACACAACGATATAGAAAGTCTTGAAACAAACTTACTTAGAGCTAATAAAATAGCTGATCAAACCGGTGGAGGTATCCTAGTTATCTCTGAAGGTGTTTTTGGTATGAGAGGAGAACAGGGTAAGTTAAAAGAAATAGTAGGTTTAAAAAATAAATACAATTTTAGATTTTTGGTTGATGATGCCCATGGTTTTGGAACTTTGGGTAAAAACGGCGCTGGTGCTGGAATTGAACAAGGAGTTCAAAATGAGATAGATGTTTATTTTGCAACTTTCGCTAAATCAATGGCCTCAACTGGAGCCTTTGTTGCTGCAGACAAGGAGATAATTGATTATTTAAAGTATAATATGCGTTCTCAGATGTTTGCAAAGTCATTACAAATGGTTCTTGTTAAAGGAGCTTTAAAAAGACTTGATATGCTCAGAACAAGACCAGAACTCAAAGATAAATTATGGGAGAACGTTAATGCATTACAAAATGGATTAAAGGAACGGGGATTTGATATAGGTTTAACACAAAGTTGTGTGACACCAGTTTATTTAAAAGGGAGTATACCTGAAGCAATGGTTTTAGTTAAGGATTTAAGAGAAAATTATTCAATTTTTTGTTCAATAGTGGTTTATCCAGTCATACCAAAAGGCTTAATTTTACTTAGACTAATTCCTACTGCATCTCATAACTTAGAAGATGTATCAAAAACTCTTAGTGCATTTAAAAATATTCGAGAGAAATTAGAAAAAGGAATATATAAAAGATTGTCTGAATCTATTGCCTCATCTGTTAGTCATTAAGCATTACTGGCATTACCAGCATTGTGATTTCTTCACCACCGTCTTTCGTTTCGACTGGCGTTATTAAACCGGCTCTATTTGGAAGTGACATTGACAATTTAATTGTTGATGAATTTAAATTATTTAACATCTCGATGACAAATCTAGAATTAAATCCTATTTGGATATCTTCTCCTGTATATTCACAATCTAACCTTTCATCAGCTTTATTACTATAATCAAAATCCTCTGCAGATATATTTAGTGATGAACCTATAATTTTTAGCCTAATTTGATGAGTAGTTTTATTTGAGAAAATACTTACTCTTCTCACGGTATTTAAAAACAAAGCACGATCAATTGTGAGAACATTAGGATTTTCCTTTGGAATTACAGCTTCATAATTTGGATATTTACCATCAATCAAGCGACATGTCAGGGTAGATGATCCAAAAATAAATTGAGCATTAGTGTCATTGTATTCTATCTTGACATTTTCATCATTACCAAGCATAATAGTTTTTATAATCTGTAAAGGCTTTTTCGGCATTATAAACTCTGCACTTTTTTCGGTTGTGTAGTCTTTTCTAGAATATTTGACCATTTTGTGGGCATCAGTAGCAACAAAATTTAAACCATCAGAACTAAACTGAAAGAACACTCCACTCATTACTGGACGTAAATCGTCGTTTCCAGAAGCAAATAAGGTAGAATTTATTGATGTTGCAAGCACGTTACCTTTAATCATTGTAGAACTTGGGTCATTTATATATAGTGCCTTTGGAAAATCATCACCCGAAACGTATGCAACAGCGTATTTACCGTTGTTTGCAATAATTTCGATTGTATTTGAATCGGTTTTAATAAAAGTTAAAGGTTGTTCAGCAAATGTTTTTAATGTATCTATTAATAATCTTGCAGGTATTGCAATAGAGTAAGAATCAGTTGATTCAATTCTTATACTTGTGGACATTGTAGTTTCAAGATCTGATGCTGTTAATGTTAAAGTTTCATTATTTATCTCAAATAAAAAATTATCAAGTATGGGAAGAGTATTGGTGGAATTTACAACACCACCAATAATTTGTAATTCTTTCAATAAAGCAGCACTAGATACAATAAATTTCATTTTAATACAGTTTATCCCAAAGATATTTTAAATGAACTTGAATCAAAAAAGAACTTATACACATTTATTAACTAATGAACATTTCGATTTTTATTCACAAAATAATTTAATACCAATAATAATAATATTGGAATAATTAAAAACAGAAAAGAACTATAGTGCGATCGTGAACTTATTTTAACTTGATCAAATAAACTTATTTTAATTTTTCTTAACTCAATATCCATCAAAAAACTTGGTTCTACTATATAATGAACAGTGTTCATTAAAAATTTTTTGTTTGAATAAAAATTATTTGTCCATTTATCATATCCAAGCTCAAGAGGATTATTACTATTATCTAATTGATTTTCACCAAACTGTCCATCACTAACTAATATTAACTTACCAATACCACTTTCCTTTTTAATTATGCTAGACAAAGGTGATACACGATTTTTAAAGAGTGAAGTTCTGTTTCCTTCAGAAAGTACAGCAAATAGTGATTCCTTTAAAATAAACTCTTCAGGGTTTAATTTTTCCCCAGCAATACTTAAATCAATTTCAGAAGGAATTTCTTGTATCTGAGTATAATTTGATGATGTAGCTAAATAAGTATTTTTGAGAGAATTTTTCAGAGTATCAATTGGACTTACAAATCTAAACCAAATACCTCCAGTATCAGATCTATTGATTACAGATTTTTTTGCATTATTTACAGGGTAATATATCCATGGGAATGGAATAAATTGGGTTTGATTACCATTTCCACTAGCAATTACCAATGGAGCACAATATATGTCTTTAACTAATTCGGTATTAATCCTCAATCCATAATTAAAAAAATAATTATCTAGGCCAAGATCATTTTTTATTGCCAATGATTTTCCATTATTTTTAATTAATGAATTAATATCAATCTTTACACCATCGATTAACCATAAAATATTACCTCCGTATAACTTATATTGATCTAATATATATATCTCCTCTAAAGTAAATTTTTCTTTAGGATTTGAAATAATTAATAGTGGATACGTTACTAAATTATCAAACGTTTCCTTTGTGTTATTTTTATATTTATTAAGATCAAAAAATGAAACTTCATAATAGGTTTGAAGTTTTTTTATCCAATCAGTAATCTTAATCGTTGGACTAGTTCCGTGGGAGCTTAAAAAAGCAATTTTAGATTTTGAATTTTTTATTAATCTTTGAATTCCGTCGGAAAATTTATACTCTAGCTTTTGAATTCCTTTAATAATTTTTTGTTCGTTCGAATCTCCTAAATGAGGTTCAATTAATGATATTAAAACAGAATTATTACCGTCATTTATTATAGCCCATGGGTAAATAATTTTTTTTTCAATGGATTGATTATTTTCATCAATTACATATTGTGGTTTCATTCCATAAGAGTTCATTTCATTAACTAAATTTTCAATTGAAATATCATCCTCAAATGGATTGATGAAATTAATTTTGAGACTATTGTTTATTGATTTAAATGAATTTAACAATTGACTTGTTTCATTTGATAACTTTCTATATGACTTGGGTAGTTTACCAGATAAAAACACATCAATTGAAATTTTTTGATCAAACTCTTTAAGTATTGAAAGAGTATTTGGGTTTAATGTAAATCGATTATTCTTTGTAAAATCAATCTTATAATCTGAAAAAGAAAATAGAATTATAATTAGACTTCCTAGGAACAAAAATAAGTTGATATTGGTTTTATTATTCATTAATTATACCTGGATTTATTAAAAAAGTACAATGTAATTCCCATAAACAAAATATTTAATCCAAAAAAGTAACCTATATCATTAGTGGAAATAACTCCATTTACGAAGTTTAGATAATGTTCTTGACTTCCAGAATTTAAAATTAAATTATACAGAAAATCTGAATTAGAAAGATCTGATAATTGAGTAAATAAATAATATTGACAAAAACACAAGAAAGTACTAGCTATTAAAACGTTTATTTGATTTTTAAAAATAATTGAGATTGGTAAACTAATTCCTGTAAAATTTGATCCCAATGCCAATAAACCAAAATAACTTCCAATAATTAACTGAAAATCATTTTCGTCTTCTAAAATTGAGAATTGATAGGCGTATATTATATAAAAAAAAGTAGGTAAAATACATATTATTAATATAAATAGACATCCAAAAAACTTAGACCAGATAATAGTTAGGTCTGAAATTGGTTTTGAAACAATTATATCTATTGTCCCTAATTGAATTTCTTCACTAAAAGACCTCATTACAATTGTTGGTACTAAAAAAATTAACATCAATGGCATTAGAGTGAAAAATTCATTAAAATCTATAAATTTACTTTGAAAAAGATTTAAATCATTATCAATAGATATAAATAGAAGTGTATTAAATGTCCAAAATGTCCCTAAAACAAAATATCCAACTGGTGTAAGGAAAAAGTACTTTATTTCTTTCGATATTAATATCAACATATTTAATCAAACATTATAGTTACTACATCTCTATAGCTTAAACCAAACAAACTACTCGCACTTCCTACTGTTGAGGGGTTACTCTTATATATAGCTAATTCTAAGTGACCAGCAGTATTAAATAAAGCAATTTTTTTTCCATCTTCTTCTCTTTTATCTTTATCTATGTTAAACTCTATTGCTTCCCTTTAGTTTTTATATATTTTTTTGAACTCTATAGTTCTTGCATTAATTATAAAATTTCTAGAATTACTAACATCACTAAATATATCCTCAGTTATATTTGTTATTACATTCCCATAATTATCTATATAAATAACACTACCCAAAATCTTATTTTTTAAATTATTTATTACTGGGTTTACATCTGTTAATTCCAAAATTAAATTGATTTGTTTCCCAATGACATCTAAATCTCCGTTTCTTGAAATATGACCTGCAACTTTGACAAAAATATCTAAAATAGGAAAACTTGAAATAATATTATTATGAATATTAATAGATACAATTTTATCTACCTTTTTGTTATTTTTTATTAGTGAAAAAATACCATTATCTGCTCCAATAAAGTAATGACCGTCAAATAACATTACCAAATGCTTATTTTCTGGAGTCAATTCTGAATCTACTCCAATAAGATGAATTGTTCCTTTTGGAAATGATTTATATACATTTTTTAAGATATATGAAGCTTCAGTTATATTATAAGGACTTATCTCATGTGAAATATCAAAAATTTTCACATTGCTTATTTCAGAAAATAAAGCAGCTTTAGTCGCTGAAACAAAATAATCTTTTGTTCCAAAATCTGTTGTTAAAGTAACGATTCTCATAATACTTATTAATATAAATTTTCAATCAAAATATGTACATTTGAAAAGAATTAACAATGTAACACAAAAATAATTTTTTTTAACTCTTCTTTGTATTGAATGAACTTGAAATTACATTAACGGACATAAATCCACAAGAATTTTTTGGAAATGAAAATAAGAACTTAGAATTATTAAAGTTTTATTTTCCAAAACTAAAAATAATAGGTAGAGGTAATAAAATTATTGCTTTTGGTGAAACAAACCTTCTGAATAAATTTAAGAATAAAGTTGAAATACTCTCTGATAAATTATTAAATGAAAATTTTTTGGACGCTGAAGATATTGAAAGACATTTAATATTAAGTGATGAAGAAAGTGTAAGGATTAACAATGTAGATTCTATTATAATTCATGGAGTTGGTGGTAAAGAAATTAAAGCTAAAACTGAGAATCAATTAAACTTGGTTAAGCTTTTAACTCAAAATGATATGGTTTTTGCAGTTGGTCCTGCAGGAACAGGAAAGACATACACGGGTGTTGCAATGGCAGTT
This sequence comes from Candidatus Marivariicella sp., assembly GCF_983056325.1. NCBI lineage: Bacteria > Pseudomonadati > Bacteroidota > Flavobacteriia > Flavobacteriales > Flavobacteriaceae > Candidatus Marivariicella > Candidatus Marivariicella sp. Next base: position 26,928 of record NZ_CEZOWA010000014.1, read on the forward strand.
AAAGCTTTGAAAGAAAAGAAAGTTAAAAGAATTATTTTAACAAGACCTGCAGTAGAGGCTGGAGAAAATCTTGGTTTTTTACCAGGAGATCTTAAAGAAAAGTTAGATCCGTACATGCAACCTTTATACGATGCATTGAAAGATATGATACCTATTGAGAAACTTAAATCTTATATTGAAAAGGAAATAATTCAAATCGCACCTTTGGCATTTATGAGAGGTCGAACATTAGACAATGCCTTTGTTATTTTAGACGAAGCCCAAAATACTTCACATTCTCAAATGAAAATGTTTTTAACTAGAATGGGGAAAAATGCAAAATTCATGATAACCGGGGATCCAGGTCAAGTTGATTTACCAAGAAAAATTCAGTCAGGTTTAATTGGAGCACTCAGAATTTTAAAAACAACATCAGAAATTGGTATAGTTTATTTGGATGAAAGTGACGTAATGCGTCATAAAATTGTAAAAAAAATAATTGATGCTTACAAGAAAAATGATGAGTAAATTCTAATTATGAAAAATACTATTACAAGTACAAATTTTAATTTTAAAAATCAAAAATCAAAATACATAGGAAAAGTAAGAGAAGTCTATGCTATTGATAATAAAAAATTAATTATGATAGCAACTGATCGTATTTCTGCATTTGATGTAGTTCTTCCAAAAGGGATACCATATAAGGGGCAAATCCTAAATCAAATTGCAACAAGAATGATGGATGAAACAAATGATATTGTTCCTAACTGGATAACTGAAAGTCCTGATCCAAATGTTTCTATTGGTTTAAATTGTAAACCTTTTAAATTAGAAATGGTTATTAGGGGTTATTTGGCTGGGCATTCAGCCAGAGTGTATAATAATGGTAAAAGGTTACTTTGTGGTGTTAAACTACCAGAAGGGTTAAAGGAAAATGATAAATTTCCCAACCCTATTATAACCCCTGCTACAAAAGCTGATCATGGTCATGATGAAGATATTTCAAGGGAAGAAATAATTAACACTAATTTAGTTTCTTTAGAGGATTATCTTCTACTTGAAAAGTATACTTATAAATTATTTGAAAGAGGTACTGAGTTAGCATCCAATCAAAATTTAATACTAGTTGATACCAAATATGAATTTGGAAAAACAAACGAAGGGGAAATTGTATTAATTGATGAAATTCATACTCCTGATTCATCAAGATATTTTTATAAAGAAGGTTATGAAAAAAGACAATTAAAATCTGAACCGCAAAAACAACTATCAAAAGAATTTGTTAGACAATGGTTAATTTCAAAAAATTTTCAAGGATTAGAGGGGCAAGTTTTACCTGAAATGAGTGATCATTATGTAAATGAAGTCTCAGAGAGATATATTGAGTTGTATGAGAACATAATGGGTGAAAAATTTAAAAAGGCTGATGTACAAAACATCAACGAACGTATCAAAAAAAATGTTTCTAATTATTTATGATAATTTATAATACAATCTATAGAATCTTCAGGATTCATCCATTTCGCAGATTCATATTTTTTAAACCAAGTTAATTGTCTTTTCGCATATCTTCTTGAATTTATTTTGATCATATTAATAACATCAATTTTATCACACTCTCCATTCCAATATGGTATCCACTCTTTATATCCTACTGTTTGAAGAGATTTTAATTGCATCATATTTATAAGAGATTTAGCTTCTTTTTCAAGCCCATTTTTAATCATTTGGTTAACTCTCATGTTTATTTTATCATAAAGTTTTTCTCTATTCTCGTTTATAATGTAAATATGTGTTTTAAAATTTCTAGTTTGTTTTTTTCTTCCTAAGAATTTAGAATATGGAGTTTTAGTTTCATAATAGATGGTTAAAGCTCTGATTATTCTTCTGTGGTTATTTAAATCAACTTTATTGTAATATTCAAAATCTACCTGTTTTAATAAATTTTGAATATTCAATAAACCTTTATTTTTATAGAGATCAATAATCATATTATAAGTACTATCAGATATTTTGGGAAATATATCGAGTCCATAAAGAATTGAATCTGCATAAAGTCCAGAACCACCAACCATAATTAAAATTTTATTTTTTTTAAATTGATTGGTTATAATTTCAATTGCTTCTTTTTCAAATTCTCCAACTGATAAATGGTTATAAGTACTTCTATCATGAATAAAATGATGTTTGATCTTAGATAATTCAATTTTTGAAGGAACAGCAGTACCGATATTCATTTCTTTATAAAATTGACGAGAATCACATGAAATAATTTCAGTTGAAAAATATTCTGCAACTTTTGATGCTATAAATGATTTACCTACTGCAGTTGGACCTCCGATATAAATAAGATTTCTATCAGACATTATTTAATTTTTCACCACATTGATAGCAAAAAATTGAATTATCAATATGATCACTGGTCATACAATGAAGACATGCTTGAGTATTAATGTCAATTTTTTTATTTTGATCAGTTAATTCTGCGGTAACTATTCCAGTTGGAACTGCTATTATTCCATACCCCATGATCATTATTACTGAAGCAATAAATTGTCCAAGAGATGAAGCAGGAGCTATATCTCCATAACCAACAGTTGTAAGAGTTACAATACACCAATAAATACTTTTGGGGATACTTGTAAAACCACTTTCATCGCTTTCAACCATATACATTATTGTTCCAAAAATTATACAAATAACCAAAACACTAAAAATAAAAATACCAATTTTAGCTCTACTTGATATTAATGCTTTCAATAAAGTATTAGATTCACCTATATATCTAGTCATTTTTAAGATTCTAAAGATTCTTAAAAGTCTCAATGCGCGAAGTGCAACTAAAGATTGAGTTCCAACTAGAAAGAGTGATAAATATTTAGGTACAGTGGATAACAAATCTATTATGCCATAAAAACTAAAAATATACTTTATTGGTTTATGAACTGCTATTATTCTAATTATATACTCAAGTGTAAAAAAAAATGTAATTACCCACTCAAAAAAATTTAGATAATAACTGTATTGATTATAAAAACTATCAATACTTTCTAGACCAACCAGTATAACACTTAAAACAATTAGAATTAGTAAAGTTATATCAAAAAGCTTGCCCTCATTGGTGTCTGCTTCGTATATAATTTCATGAAGTCTGTGTCTCCAATTATGTGTTTTTTTTATCATCTTTATAAAAATACAAAATTAATTTTCAAAGAATTAAAGTCATAACTGAATAAGCTCTTTATATTTTTTTAGCTTTATATGGTTATATAAAATAAAAAAGGCATCCTGATTGTGATCAATTTTGACTAATCTATTTTTTATTTTTTCTAATGATTTAATTTGATGATTTAGTTCATAATATCCGTATCCCATGATTAAATGATTCTTTACAAGAACAAAACTTTTTTCATTAATATTTCTTCCTTTATCAATCATCAAAAATGTAGGAAAAGAAAATATTACATCCCGTGAAAGATCTTTAACTCTCTTATTGTAATTTTTAGAATCCTCATTAAGAAAACAAGCTCCATTACAAACTTTAAAATCGTATTGAACACATGTATTCCTTTTATTTGATAATGAAGTTAAATTTTCACATAGATTATACTTTTTAATCCATTGACTCAATTTTTTATTCGCATTTTCTTTATTTTTAAAAACAAAGAGATATTTTTCGTCATTAACAATTTGTTCAATTTTTATGTTATGATACCCATTATCATCTTTTACTAACTTAATACCAATAGAAAATAACCTAGACTTATATTTGATGTTTAATTTAGGTTGATTTTCTTTTATTTCTTGTTGTTCTTTTAATAGAGCTAGCAATTCATTACCGGTTTTATCATAACTAATTTTACGTATCTGATTTTGAATTTTTATAGCTTTTGATCCTGAAGAAGTTAAATGTGTGGTTATTCTTTTCTTTAAATTTTTACTTTTTCCTATGTAAATTATAGATTCCTTATCATGAATATAATAAACACCTGTTTCACTTGGAGTTTGATCTATTAAATCTAAATACTTAGTCTTATTATTTGATTGCTGTATTTCTTTAATAAAACTATTTAAAATAACTTTCTTTTTATCTTTTTGAACCAATAACTCGAATAGCTTTACTGTTGCTAATGCATCTCCTTGAGCTCTATGTCGATTGCTAATTGGTATACCAAGGGTTCTTACTAATTTACCAAGCTTATAGGATTCTAAATCAGGCATAAGTTTTTTTGATAACTGGACGGTACACAAAGTTTTTCTTTTAAAATCATAACCCAACCTTTTGAATTCCGTTCTTAAAATTCGATAATCAAAATCTGCATTATGAGCAACTACTATACAGTCACTAGTTATCTCAATTATTCGTTTTGCAATTTCAAAAAATCTAGGAGAAGTTTTTAACATTTTATCTGTTATACCGGTCAATCTTACAACAAATGGCTGAATTGCTCTGTCAGGCTTTACAAGTGAAATAAATTGATCAATAACTTTATCTTGATCAAATCTGTATATTGCTATTTCAGTAATTGCCTCCTCATTAAATTTTCCTCCGGTAGTTTCTATATCAACAATTGCGTACATTATTTAATCTCTAGATCCAAAAACTTTACTTCCAACTCTAATCATAGTTGATCCACAATCAATTGCGATATCATAATCACCACTCATACCCATTGAAAGAATTTTAAAATTTAGATCATTTAAATTATAAAAATCAAATTTTGATTTCAACAATCTAAACTCTTTTTCAATAATATGATTATCATTACAAAATGAAGCCATGCCCATTAATCCTTTAACTGACACATTATCCAATGAATTAACTTCATTAAATACTGCTTTAAGTTCAGAATAACTAAAACCGTATTTGGTATCTTCTCTGGCAATATGAACTTGAAGTAGACAATCAATTATTCTATTATTTTTTTTAGCTTGTTTATTTATTTCAAGAAGTAACTTAAGACTATCTACCCCATGAATGAGTGAAACAAATGGAGCCATATATTTGACTTTATTTCTTTGCACGTTACCTATCATATGCCATTGAATATCCTTTGGTAATGACTCCCATTTTGCAACCATTTCTTGAACTTTGTTTTCTCCAAAAATTCTTTGTCCATTATCATATGCATCCATAATAAGTTGAATTGATTTTGTTTTGGATACTGCAACAAGAACAACATCATTAGGGATATTTGAATTTATACGATTTAAATTTTTTTTAATATTCATTATAGAAGATATTATAATTCAGATACAAATAAACCAGTAAGCATCTTTGGTTCTAAATACGTTGTTTTTTTTGGAAAAGTTTTATTATTATTAATGGTTTTCAGTATTTGATCGAAAGTAAATGTTGGGAAGTTGTAAGTTACATTATTTGGAGAGTTGGGTGTATCATTATTTTTAAAATGGTAACGATTAATTTTATCACCAAATTGTATTATCCATTTTTCAAAATTATTTATTGTCATTTTTCCGATATCAAATTCATCTATAAGATAATATTCTTGTTTATAATTTATCCAAAATTTTTGAGGATCTGGCTTGTGAAAACTTTTACTCAATTTATTGATTGAATTAATTAAATTTTTTGAGGGATTTGTGGTTTTCCATGAAAATTTATCAGATTCAATATCATTAATATCAGTTAAAAACGTTAGCAATTGGAACTCTTCGTTAAAACTATTTGAAAATAATTTCAATGATGAAGTTCTATGATGTCCATCTACAATATAAAATCTATTAAAATGATTTATTGAATCTTTAATATCCATTTCTCGTATAGAATATGAAATATTATTATATGTAAAATCTTTAATAGGTTTTTTAGCAACTGTTTCCTCAATATTAGCATTAATTTCTTTAGAAAAATTAGTTGCAAAAACGACAGGTTCAGCTTGAATTTTGACATTAGCAAGATATGTTTTAAGTTTCTCAACTCTTTTTTCAAAAACCTCTTCATGAGGAGAAACTATCTGTTTATCTAACATATTGGAGCTGACTCCACATAGTATACCTCTAAAAAAAGACTTATCAGATTTTATATCTAACAAAAATGTTTTATTTGGATATTTTTTATATTCATTATTATCACAAGCAGATTTCCAATTTAAAATAATTTTAAATAAATTTTTATTATGTATTATATTAAAAAAATTGTCTGATTTTAATTTATTTTGATTCGATTTATGATAAGCTATATCCCTAGAATCAAAAACTTGATTTTGAGGATAAGTTGGCAGAAAAATATTTAACCTGTTAATTTTTAACATTTTAATATGAATCTATAATTCTCATTGCAGTCTGCAGTGCTAAATACCCATCATTTAAGTCTACGATTGGTTTTTGTTTATTTGTTATTGACTTTGCAAATGAGTTTAATTCGTTAAGAATAGCATTTGAATTTTCAATATTTGGATTTTCAAAATAGAGTTCTCTTTTAACTCCCTCTGAGTTTTCAAGAATCATTGTATTTTCGTTTGAGTTAGGGTTTATATCTTTCATTTTAACAATTTCTGATTTTTTATCTAAAAAATCTATTGCTATGTATGCATCCCTTTGAAAAAATCTACTTTTCCTCATATTTTTCATAGAAATTCTACTTGCGGTTAGATTAGCAAAACACCCATTTTCAAATTCAATTCTAGCATTTGCTATATCTGGAGTATTACTAATTACTTTAACTCCTGACGCATTAACAGATTTTATTGGTGATTTTACTAAACTTAGAATTATATCAATATCATGAATCATCAAGTCTAACACAACCGGAACATCAGTTCCTCTTGGATTAAATTCTGCAAGCCTGTGAGTTTCAATAAACATTGGATTTGTTATATGTGATTTAGAAGCAGTGAAAGCGGGATTAAATCTTTCAACATGACCAACCTGACCACATAGTCCTTTTAATTTTGAAATTTCAATTAGTTCTTTAGCTTCATTTATCGTATTTGTAATTGGTTTTTCAATAAAGATGTGACAATTATTTAATAAAGCTAATTTTGCCATTTTATGATGAAATATTGTTGGGGTAACAATATCTATAACATCACATTTTAAAGTTAATTCTTCAAAAGATTCAAAAAACTTATAATTAAAACTTTCAGAAACTTTTTTTGCATTTGACAAATCAGAATCGTAAAAACCTATAAGATTATAATATTTCGATTGATTTAAAAGGTTTAAATGTATCTTACCTAAATGACCTGCGCCACAAACACCGACATTCAACATATCTTTTTTTGTAAAAATACAATTCTTCATTAAATATTATGGTTAGTCTTAATTACTTTTGTTTAAATGTTAGACAGTAGTAAGAATAAAGGCCTAAGAAATCAATTAGTTTTAATACTTAAAGAAAAGGGAATTAAAGACTTAAAGGTTCTTAATGCAATTAATTCAGTTCCAAGGCAATGGTTTATGGATCTTGGAATAGATAGCTACGCATATTCAGATAAAGCTTATCCAATAGGTGAGGGTCAAACTATTTCTCAACCCTATACGGTTGCTTATCAAACTGAATTGTTAAAAATAAAAACAAGTGATAAGATTTTAGAAATAGGTACAGGTTCAGGATATCAAACATCTATTTTGATAGAATTAGGTTGTAAAGTTTATAGTATGGAGAGACAAAAATCTTTATTTAAAAAAACTAATTTGTTATTTAGAAAACTGAAATGGAAACCAAAAAGACTTGTTTTTGGAGATGGTTATGAAGGGCTAAAAGAAAATGCACCCTATAATGCAATATTAGTAACAGCAGGCGCCCCTTTTGTGCCAGGCAATCTCCTTGATCAATTATTAATTGGAGGTAAATTAGTTATACCAATAGGGGATAATGAACAAGTCATGACCAGATACACAAGAGTTTCTGAAAAAAAATTTAATAAGGAAACATTTGGAAAATTTAATTTTGTGCCTCTGTTAAAAAATAAAAATTAAATATTTTCAAATAAATACTTCAATGTAGATGCTATTTCCATATTGGTTTTAGAATAATAAATATTTTCATTATTTGTTCCGTCCATTAATTTGGGATCTTTAAATGGTAGAAAAAATTTGTATTCTGCTCCATGAACAATAGGACAATTTTTATCAGCACTTTCACAATTAATTATTGCTATGAAGTTTGTTTTAGGGTTTGAATTACAATTAAATAGTTTTGAGTAAATTTTGATCTTATTATTTGAATCTCCATAATCTATTGACAAAGTTGAATTTATGACTTTACTTTCTTTTGTTATATTAAAACCGACTTGCTCTAATAACAAAATTACACCCTCATAAACTTCAGTTACTTGAGTTCCACCTGAGAAAGAAAAGATATTTTTCTTATCAAAATACACACTTAATGTCTCACTCCAAATCTGAGAAAGCTGACTTCTTCTTGAATTATGAGTACATATATAATTTAATTTAATGGCTTGATCTGTATTTCCAATAAGTTGAATTAATGAATCAATTTTCTTTTTTTTAATATTTTGGAGATTATTAGTGTTTAGTTTTTCAATAAAATTTAATATTTTGCTATTTATCATTTTTTAAATGACTTTTTGATTCTTTCAATATTTCTTTTGTTGTCCCTATCTTTAATGCTTTCTCTCTTATCATAAAGTTTTTTTCCTTTAGCAAGTGCGATACGTAATTTGGCAAAACCTTTTTCATTTACAAACAACTTCAGGGGAATTATTGTTAAACCTGAATTACTAACCTCTTTATTGAGTTTTTTTAATTCTTTTTTATTTAAAAGTAATTTTCTACTTTGTTTTGGCTTGTGATTATAGGTGTTTCCATGATCATATTCTTCAATAGACATATTAACAACAAAAAGTTCACCTTCATCGTTAAACTCACAAAAGCTGTCTGTTATAGTTGCTTTACTATTTCTTATTGATTTTATTTCAGTTCCCGTTAAAACTATTCCAGCATTATATTTGTCAAGAAGTTCATATTCAAACTTTGCCCTCCTATTTTGAATGTTTATATTTTTTATCACAACACAAATGTACAATTTCAATTTATAGATATAAATGTTTATTTAATGTGAACAACTTCATTTTTATTTTATTTAATGAACACAACGAACATTTAATAATCTTTAAATTTGTATTCATAAATAATAAATATGAAAGACCAGGAAATTTTTAATCTTATTAACGACGAAAATAATAGACAGCTTAATGGTATTGAACTTATTGCGTCAGAAAACTTCACTAGCCCCGATGTAATGAAAGTTACAGGTTCAGTTTTAACAAATAAATATGCAGAAGGTTATCCAAATAAAAGATATTATGGTGGTTGTGAAGTTGTTGATAAAGTTGAAACATTAGCCATAGAAAGAGCAAAAAAACTATACGGTGCTGAATATGCAAATGTTCAACCTCACTCAGGTTCCCAGGCCAATACTGCTGTTTTTCATGCATTTTTGAATCCAGGTGATAAGATATTAGGATTTGATTTATCTCATGGTGGTCATTTAACACATGGATCACCTGTGAATTTTTCTGGAAAACTATACAATGCAAATTTTTATGGTGTAAATCGTGATACTGGAATTCTTGATTATGATAATATTGAAAAATTAGCTGAAAAAATAAAACCTAAAATGATTATAGCCGGTGCCTCTGCATATTCACGTGATATTGATTTTAAAAAATTTAGATCAATTGCTGACAAAATTGGATGTTTTTTATTAGCAGATATCTCCCATCCATCAGGAATGATTGCTTCAGGTCTCCTTAATGATCCACTCCCTCATTGCCACGTTATCACAACTACAACCCACAAAACGCTAAGAGGACCAAGAGGTGGTTTAATTTTAATGGGTAAAGACTTTGATAATCCTTTTGGTGAAAAATTAAAAAACGGATCATTAAAAAAAATGTCAAACTTATTAAATATGGCAGTGTTTCCTGGGAATCAAGGAGGTCCATTAATGCACGTAATAGCAGGTAAAGCACTAGCTTTTAAAGAGGCACTCTCCCCATTATTTAAGGATTACCAACAAAGAGTTATGTCTAATTCACGAACTATGGCTAAAGCTTTTATTGATTTGAATTATAATATTATTTCTAACGGTACTGATAATCACTTAATGCTAATTGATTTAAGAAATAAAAATATTAATGGAAAAGATGCTGAGCAAGCTTTAGTTAAAGCAGAAATTACTGTAAACAAAAATATGGTTCCTTTTGATGATAAATCTCCATTTGTTACTTCAGGAATAAGAATTGGAACTCCAGCTATAACTACAAGAGGGTTGAATTCAAATGAAATGCCCTCCATAGTTGAACTAATTGATCATGTTATAAAAAATCATGAAAATGATAGAGAACTTAAAAATGTTGCACTAAAAGTTAACTCTTTAATGAAAGGAAGAGAATTATTTAACTTTTAAGTCCAATGGATTGATTAGTTTAATTATCTTATTTGGGATTGATAAAATCTTTCTATCCTTCAAATTATCTAGATAGCACCATTTAGTACAAATTCTAACAAGCAACTTATCATTATTTTTATTGTGAAATTCAACTATTCTATTAAGAACTGGACCTTTAACATTTGAAATATATGTACTAACCTTAATTATATCTCCTAAAAAACTTCCCATCCTATAAATAATATCGTGATGACGTACCATCCATATTCCAATAGGAAATTTTACATCTTCTGTTAAAAATATCCAGTGAGATTTTGCAATATCTTGAGCCCAATATAAATATTGAACATTATTTACATGATTTAGATCATCAAGGTGATTCTTTAAAACTTTTATGTTGGTTGTAAATCTATTCATTTGATTTGTATATTTTAACTTCAAAAAGCTTACTCCAGTTTTTCCCTGTTAAAAAGAATGATTTTGAATTTTTATTATATGCAATACCATTTAAAACATTTAAAGATTTAATCTGCTCTACTTGATTCTTCAAACCACTGAAATCTATAACTCCTTCTACCATTCCAGATTTAGGATTAATAATTAAAACGACTTCTTTATTAAACTGATAGGTGTTTGCATATATTTTACCATCAACCCATTCAAGTTCATTAATTTTATTAACAGTCTTGTTATTTGTCATTACTTCGATATAACCTATTTCTTTTAGACTTTTAGTATCTAAAATCCAAATCTTATTTGTTCCATCTGATTTATAAAAATTTAAACCGTCATTACATAAACCCCAACCTTCATTACTCTTACCATATGAAAATGATCCTTCTACATTTGATAAAGATTTATCGTAAATAAAACCAATATTTTCCTGCCATGTTAGTTGGTAAACATTATCATTTAATATTGAAAGACCTTCTCCAAAATAATTTTTATTCAATTTTTTTTCATTAATGATAGATCCGTCTTTATAATTAGTTGATCTAATTTTAGATTGACCTCTGAGTCCTGTACTTTCAAACAAAATATCCCCATCAAACTCTAAACCTTGTGTATATGAAGTTTTATCGTGAGGGTATGAGTTAATTATTTTATATGAATACAATTCTGGTGAATTAGTTGCGAATAATGTAAATTCTTTATTTAAAAATATTTTATCACCCTTGAGAATTAATTCAGCTTTAATTTCGTGTTTTCCTAATTTCAGATTAGATAAGGTATATGGAGGTTTAACCTCATTTCCATCAATATAAATAATTTTCTCAGGAATTTTCTCCAACTTAGTTGATGTTATTTGAATTTTAAGAGTGTCGTTTGGATTAAATTCAGATGAATTTGTTGTGATTTTAAAAGATAACTGATTTTGTGAACCACAATTCATTAATAGAAAACTAATAATTATTGGTTTAAATAAATATTTCATTTTAATTTATTTGAAACGAAGTTAAATAAAATTAAATTTTAAAGCCCATTGTTGACATTAATCTATGTGGTATATTTGTAATGGGCAAGTCCTACACAATCAGCTCCTGTCAAATCCCCCAGGGTGGGAACGCAGCAAGGGTAGATGGTTGTAGCGATGTGATGTAGACAGCTTGCCCTTTTATTATATGGCTAAAGTTGTTTTAATTACAGGTGCTTCCTCAGGTATTGGAAAAGCTACAGCAGAATACCTTTCAAATAGAGGTTTCCGCGTATATGGCACTAGTAGATCCCCAAATAAATACAAAACCCCAAAAAATTATTCTTTGTTATCGCTTGATGTTAATAATGATTTATCAATTGATAAATACATTGAAGAAGTACTTGAAAAAGAAAATGTAATTGATATTTTGATAAATAATGCAGGTGTTGGAATTACAGGTCCAGGTGAAGAAACAAATATTAAAGCAATGCGAGAGAATTTTGAAACTAATTTCTTTGGTCCAATAAAATTGATGCAAAAAACACTTCCTGTAATGAGAAATAATAAAAGTGGTTTGATCATTAATATTACTTCAATAGCTGGTTATATGGGATTACCATTTAGAGGTTGTTATTCAGCTTCAAAGGCAGCAATGGAAGTTTTTACAGAATCTATTAGAATGGAAACGAAAAGGTTTGGTGTTAATATATTGACATTAGCACCTGGAGAATTCGCCACTAATATAGCAAATAGAAGGTACCATTCTCCTATCAAAAATGGAGCATATGAGAATGTATATAAACAAAGTTTAAGTAAAATGAATAAGCACGTTAATGATGGAAATGATCCAGAAGAAGTTGCAAGAAACATTTATAAAATAATATTAACAAAATCACCAAATGTTCACTATAAAGTAGGTGCACATTTTCAAAAATTTTCTATCTTTTTAAAAAAAATATTACCCGATTTTTTATACGAAAAAATCTTAATGAATTATTACAATCTATAAATTAATTAATTATGAAATTCTTTATCGATACTGCAAATATTGAACAAATAAAACAAGCTGAGGACCTTGGAGTTCTTGATGGAGTTACAACTAATCCTTCCTTAATGGCTAAAGAGGGAATAACTGGACAAGAAAATATTCTAAAACATTATGTAAATATCTGTAAATCTGTAAGTGGAGATGTTTCGGCTGAAGTAATAGCTGTTGATTTTGAAGGAATTGTAAGTGAAGGAGAAATACTTGCAAAACTTCACCCTCAAATTGTTGTAAAAGTTCCTATGATTCCTGAAGGAATCAAAGCAATTAAGTATTTTTCTAATAAGGGTATCAAAACAAATTGTACTTTAATTTTTTCATCAGGTCAAGCTTTACTTGCTGCAAAAGCAGGAGCTACTTATGTTTCACCATTTATTGGAAGACTTGATGATATTTCACAAGACGGTATGTTCCTAATCGAGGAAATTAGACACATATACGATAATTATGCATTTGAAACAGAAATACTAGCAGCTTCAGTTCGTCATCCTATGCATATTATTAACTGCGCTAAAGCAGGAGCTGATGTTATGACAGGACCACTAAGTGCAATAATAGCTCTATCAAAACACCCACTTACTGATTCTGGTTTAGAAAAATTTTTAGCGGACCATAAAAAAGGAAATTAGAGCTGATCTAAAAAATTAAAATCAAAAATATTTCCAAATCCATTGATTATCTTTCCGTCAGGATCAGTTATAATTGCTTTATTTAAGAGTGTAATTATCCATTTTTTACTTGCATTTTCAAAGTCTATAATTGCAAATTGTTTTCCGTTATCTAGGTCTAACATTTTATTAACTTGAAGTGCAATTTTATTCAACGGCTGAATAGAAATTCCCACATACTGATAATTTGGTTTATTTAATTTTAATTTTTCAATTATATCTAATGTTCTCTTGTAGTGGTTCATTTGGGATTGGGACCAAAAATATATAACAGTTGGTTTATTATTGAATATTGAATTACTACTTACAGTATCAAGTTTTGAATTTTGAATTGATATTTCTGGAAGTGAGGACCCTAAATACATTTTTTTAATATCATTGTGAAGACTTAGAACCTCTGCTAAAAACTTAGTATTAGAATTAACGGCAAAATAGTATTGTAAAAAATTCTCGTGTTCTGAATGATTATCAAAGTTTAAAACTTCATCGAAGGCAATGGCTCTAGCTAAATTATTTTTTAACTCTCTCCCAAATATTTTATTTTCTAATACTTGAAGTCTTTTTATATTAAAATCAGTTTCATTTTTAGACTTAAAATAATAATTTAAACTATCTACTGAATTTTCGTTTAAAAAATTAAGAACATAATCAATATATGGATCGAAAAAGGCTAAGTCAGTTTCTTCAAAATTTAAAAATTGTCTGTAATTAAAGTATGAGCTGTCTTTGGATCTAACTAGGTTTTCGGCTCTCAAAATAGCGTATCTTTCTCTTCTTGTACCATAAGGATATACATAAGAAGCCATGGTAACTTTTTGGGCAAAATCAGATAATTGGTTTATGGAGTCCATCAAAATCCATTGTTTCTTCTTTTGATTTACTAAAGAATCAATAATTTTAGAAAAAAATTTGCTTTCCAGAGAATATTTAGAGGAAAGAAATTCATTCTCCATTTCTATATTGATTTCCATATCCATTAAAAAATTATTTTTACTGGACCCTTTTCCACTAAAAACGATGGATTTTTTAAATTCAGCAGCATTTACTCTTACCCATAGACTATCACCAGGCTCGATTAATAAAGTTTGATATTCAGGAATATGTTCTAATTTATATATTCCAGGTTCTAAATTGACAAAAGTTTTTTTAAAACTATTATTTGAATCTAAGACTAGACAATCAATTGTGATGTTGTTTTTATGAAGAATTAAATAATTTGAGGTTGGGTTTATAATTTGACCTCCAAAAAATATACTATTATTTTTTATCTGATTTGAACATGATATAAAACTGATAATTAAAATACTATGTATATAAATTTTATAATTTTTCAAAAAAATATTTTAAACTAATAATTTTCAATTTATAAAATTAATAGGTTTTCTTTATTAGAATTACCTATTTTCGCAAAAAAAAATATGCTTTCGGTAAACAACCTTTCTGTTCAATATGGAAAAAGAGTTCTTTTTGATGAGGTGAATGTTACTTTTTCTGCAGGGAATTGTTATGGAATTATAGGTGCAAATGGTGCAGGAAAATCAACTTTTCTAAATATCCTTTCTGGAAATCAAGATGCAAACTCAGGTAATGTAAATCTTGAGATAGGAAAACGACTCTCCGTTTTAGAACAAAATCACAATGCCTATGACCAATGCCAGGTTATTGAAACAGTTTTAAGAGGTAATAAAGAATTGTTTTCTGTTAAAAAAGAAATGGATCAGATATATTCAAATGAAGACTTTTCAGAATCTGATGGAGACAGAGTTGGGGAGTTACAACTTCTCTATGAAGAAATGGATGGGTGGAATGCTGATAGTAATGCAGCCGCGTTACTATCCAATTTGGGAATTTCAGAATCAATACACTATAGCAATATGATAGATGTTGATGTAAAACAAAAAGTAAGAATTTTATTAGCACAGGCATTATTTGGAAATCCAGATGTTTTGATAATGGATGAACCCACAAATGATTTAGATTATGACACAATCAACTGGCTAGAAATATTTTTAAGTAATTATGAAAATACAGTTATAGTTGTATCTCATGATCGACATTTTCTAGACGCAGTATGTACTCATATTTCAGATATTGATTTTAGTAAAATCAATCATTTTTCTGGAAATTATAGTTTTTGGTATGAATCTTCTCAATTAGCAGCTCGACAAAAAGCTCAATCAAATAAAAAGGCAGAAGAAAAAAAGAAAGAATTGCAGGAGTTTATTTCACGATTCTCTGCAAATGTCGCTAAATCAAAGCAAGCAACCTCAAGAAAAAAAATGATTGATAAATTAAATATTGAAGAAATAAAGCCATCTAGCAGAAGATATCCAGGTATCTTATTCGAACAAGAAAGGGAGGCAGGAGATCAAATATTAAATATTGAAAAACTTAAATATGAAATTGATGGGGAAATATTATTCAGTGATATAAACTTAAACTTGACCAAAAATGATAAAGTAATTGTTTTCAGTAAAGATTCAAGAGCAGTATCTAGTTTTTTTAAAATTCTAAATAATGAACTACTACCTAGTTTAGGAAGTTTTGATTGGGGAATAACAACTACTCAAGCATATTTACCAATTGATAATAATTATCTTTTTAAAAAAACACTTTCATTAGTTGATTGGTTAAGGCAATGGACTGAAGTTGAAGAAGAAAGAGAAGAGTTGTATTTAAGAGGTTTTTTAGGAAAAATGCTTTTTACTGGAGAGGAAGCACTAAAAGGTTCAAATGTTTTATCAGGAGGAGAAAAGGTAAGATGCATGCTATCTAAAATGATGATGAGTCGATCTAACGTTTTAATTTTAGATGAACCTACAAACCATTTAGATTTGGAGTCCATAACAGCTTTTAACAACGCATTAAAAAAGTTTAAGGGCACACTTCTTTGTTCGACTCAAGACCACTTATTTGCTCAATCACTAGGTAATAGGATAATTGAACTCACTCCAAAAGGAATAATAGATAGACATCTGACTTTTGACGAATACATGACTGATGATAAAGTAAAGGAGTTAAGAGTTAAGATGTATTTATAACATTCTACCAAAAAAAACTGTAAAGTCCAACTAATACTATCATTAATGCAAATGAACCTATATTGAATGTAGGGCTTGTATCAAATATACCTTTGTTAAGTTCAATTCCTTTAGAATCAGAATTAATTTTGTTTTCTCTGTAACTAACAGACATAATGACAAGCATTGTTAAAATTGCTGTAATTGCCATCTGATCAATAAAAGGAAGGGTAGGAGCAAGACTATTTAAAATTGTATCACTGAACCAGCCTTTTGGACCAATTTTTAAGAACATAGCTATTGGAATTGAGAAAAGAGCACCGTAAATAGCACCTTTATTGGAAGTCTTTTTCCAAAATAATCCTAATATGAATACTGCAAGAATTCCTGGGCTAACAACCCCGGTATACTCCTGAATAAATTGAAACGCTTGGTCAATACCTCCTAATAGTGGAGCCATAATTGTTGCAATTACAAGGGCAAAAGCAGCAGACAATCTACCAACATTTACTACGGTTGAATCATTTGCATTTTTATTAAAAAATGGCTTATAAATATCCATGGTAAATATTGTAGCGGTTGAGTTTAGCATAGATGCTAAAGATGATACAATTGCTGCAGCAAGAGCAGCAACCGCTATTCCCTTCAAGCCAGTTGGTAAAAATTGCATTAACCACGGGTAGGCTTTATCTGCAGATCCTTCGTTGGGAATATTTGATAGGCCTGTCTCTCCCAATGTAGATAAAATTGTAGGATCATTTACAATAACATATGCTGCAATACCAGGAATAACAATTATGAGTGGAAGAATCATTTTTAAACTAGCAGCAAATAATATACCTTTTTGTGCTTCTTTCAAAGATTTTGCAGCTAATGTCCTTTGAATAATATATTGATTAAAGCCCCAATAATAAAGATTAGCAACCCACATTCCTCCTATTAAAACGCCAATCCCCGGCAAATTCATATATTCTGGATTACTTTTCTCAAGAATCATATCAAATTTTTCTGGAACAACGTCATATAATTTATATAAACCATTAAACATTCCTTCTCCACCAGAAACTGTATTTAAAGCTAAATAAGAGGTTATTAGTCCACCTATTATGAGAACTATAACTTGGATAATATCTGTCCAAGCAACAGCAGATAGTCCTCCATAGAGAGAATATGCAGCTGCAAAAAGTGCAAGCCCTATAACTCCTTCAATTAATTCAATCCCTAATATTGTTTCTAATGCTAAACCACCTAAGTACAAAACTGAAGTTAAATTCACAAAGACATAGAGTCCAATCCAAAAAATTGCTAAGATTGTTTTTAATTGACTTGAAAATCTTTTTTCAACAAATTCTGGAATGGTATAAATTTGTTTATCAATAAAAATTGGAAGAAAATATTTTCCAACAATAATCAATGTAATTGCTGCCATCCATTCATAAGATGCGATGGCAAGTCCTACAGCAAAACCCGAACCAGACATTCCGATAAATTGCTCAGCTGAAATATTAGCTGCAATTAATGATGCGCCAATAGCCCACCAAGGCAGTGATTTGCTTGCAAGAAAATAATCTTCAGCACTTTTACTTTCTCCTTTTTTATCTCTTGAAACCCATAATCCAACGCCAAGTATTACAAATCCATATAGAGCAAAAACTACATAGTCAAGAATTTCAAAATTTGTATTCATATTAAACGAAAATAAAAGTTATCTATATTTTATTAGTTAGATAAAACAATTTTCAATATATATAATATATAATTAAAAAGGCTTTAATTATGTGTTATTTGATTTAGTAAATTCTTTAATAAGATCAATAGCATTAATTTTTTCGTCTTCATGAACAAACACATCCTGTAAGTAGGGAATAGCTGATCCAAATCCAGCAAGTCTTGCTGACTCTGATTGGTCCTTGATGATTGGTATAATATAATTCTGTTCAAGAATATTTTTGACAGATAAAACTATTATTTCTGGTCCAGTGTATATTTTAAAATAAGAGTTCATAAAAAGTTAGGACTTGTTATATTTACTATTCCAGATTTGAGGATTAAAATTTTTACCCAAGGCAACCCCTAAAAATAGTACAATGGAGACAATAGCTTTAAACATAAAAAGGAATAAAAGCCAAAAAGATGAAGTATCTGGAGTTCTTGTGAAAATTTCTATGGGAGTTAAAATAGTAATTAAATAGCTGGTACATAACAATGTGATTAATAAATTAATTAATGATTGAAATGGCCACATTCTAATTTTTCTTAAAGGGTTTAGGTCATTTCCCCATTTATGAATTAAATAAAAATAGTTATTTCCAATCGGAGCAAACATTAAAGGATCATCAGAATTTTTTAAACGAAACATAATTGACGGAGCCATTATCTTAAAACCATTGATTTGAGAATCATGATCTAGCTCAAGTGCTTTAATATTTTCGATGGCTTGAATAGGGATTTCACCTTTGAAAAAATCAATATCAAGAAAGCGTAGACGGTAGTTAATACACATTTTTTTTATCGAGTTAAGATGAACAATTTTATCTGTATCAAGTAAATCAATATCAAATTTGTTAGTCTGTTTTTTATAATTTAAGTGATTTGTAGAATTAAAATGTTTGACGTCAAAATTCTTTTTATTTTCTTTAATAAGAATATGTTCTAAATTTGTTTTGTTGAAAATATTTAAATTCATAGCTATAATAATTATCTTAATTGGGCGTTAAATTCTTGTTCAAATTGTTTTTTTAATTTACTCATAACTTTATCAATATATTTATCCGTTAAGGTTTTCCTTTTATCAATAAAAGTAAATCTGATTCCATATGATTTTTTATTTTTTGGTATATTACTCCCTTCATAAACATCAAACAAATCAATTGATTCAAGAATGTTTTTTTCGATTTCATTTGACAATTTGACTATAGAGTTGAATGAAATACTTTTATCCAGTAAAAGAGCAAAATCTCTTTGAATAAATGGAAATTTTGGTATTTCAGAGACATGAAATGATTCAGATAAATTTAATTTATTAATAGAATCAATATTTATAATACAACCATAAACTTCTTGATCAATTCCAAAATAATCTCTGATTGATTTACATACAAGACCAATGTGACCTATTTCTTTATGATTTATCTCGATTGACAAACCTTCTGAAAATAAATCATAATTAAGAGTTTTGAATTTTAACTTTTTAAGATTTAAACCATTTAAAATTTCACTTATTACACCTTTTAAATAAAAAAATGGTGGAATTTTATTATCACTACTCCAATGGTAACTTTCATTAGATTTTACAATTCCTGCAAACAATGATTTATTTTCTATGTTTTTAGAATTTTCATTGAAATATATTTTTCCAATTTCATAAATTTTAATATTCTTCTGTTGTCTGTTTAAATTAAATGAAATTACTTCCAATCCGGAATATATTAAAGTCTTTCTTAGCTGAGATAATTCAATCCCTAAAGGGTTAATGATTTTAATACTTTTTAATTTATCTAAACTTATATTTGAAAGCTTATCGTATGCTGGATTTGTAATTGAATTGTTTATGACTTCTGAAAACCCCTTACTAACAAATTGTTTAGAAATATGCTCATTCACTTCAAATTTATTATGAATGTTAAATTCAGGTAAATTAATTTTTAAATATTTAGAACTTGTGATGGAATTATATCCATAAACTCTTAAAATCTCTTCAATAATATCAGCAGGTCTTAATACATCAACTCTAAACCTGGGAATTATCAAAGCCACTCCTTCATTGGATACTGTTTCAATTTTAATTTCTAGTGCATTTAATATATTTGTTAAATCTTCTTTAGGTATGTTTTGTCCAATAGTTTTATTGAGTTTTTCATAAGATAAAAATACTTTAATTGGATCTGGTAAAGGTTCACAAACTTTTTGAATTGAACTAGAAACGCTAGCATTAGCATATTTAATCATTAAGAGTGCAGCACGCTTTAAGGCAACTTCAGTAATTTCAGGATCTATTCCTCTTTCAAAGCGAAAAGAGGCATCAGTTGAAAGTCCATGTCTCTTAGCACTTTTTCTAATAGTGACAGGATCAAAATATGCGCTTTCAAGAAAAACATTTTTAGTTGTTTCATTAACTCCAGAGGAAATTCCACCGTAAATACCAGCTAGGCAAAGGGGTTTGATATCATCACATATCATTAAGTCTTCTGATGATAAATTGACTTCAGTTCCATCGAGAGTTTTAAATTTTGTATTTTCCTTTAGATTTTTAACAATAATTTTACCTTCAATTTTGTCTGCATCAAAACAATGTATGGGTTGACCGATATCATGAAGTACAAAATTTGTTATATCAACAATATTATTTTTTGGAGAAATACCTATTGATCTTAAAAAAGTCTGCATCCATAAAGGGGAAGGAGCAATCTTTACATCAATTAAAGTGATTCCAAAATATCTAGGGCAAAATTTTGGATTCTTGACTTCAATATCAATTTTTTTTGTATTTGATCCTGAAGGAAATAAATCCACGGGAGGGAAACTCCAATTATATTCAATCTTATTTTGGATGAGTGAAGCTTTTAAATCTCGAGCAACGCCCATATGGCTCATCGCATCAGCTCGATTTGGAGTTAAACCAATATCAAAAACATAATCTTCACTTAAATCAAAAACTTGAGTACAAGGAGTCCCGACAGGTATATCATCATTTAAAACCAAAATCCCATCATGAGAATCTCCAAGACCAAGTTCATCTTCAGCACAAATCATACCATTACTTTGTTCACCTCGAATTTTACTCGACTTAATTAGTATTTCATCTCCATTATTGGGGTATAATTTTGTTCCCACAACAGCTATTGCAACTTTTTGACCCTTTTCCACATTAGGTGCTCCACAAATAATTTGTAAAGTTTCAGATTCACTAACTTTAACTTGAGTAAGTTTTAAACGGTCAGCATTTGGATGTTGAATACAACTAATAACCTCTCCAACTAAAACTCCTTCTAAATTTCCTTTTACGGTTTCAAATAAATTTAGTCCTTCGACTTCGAGTCCTAAAGAAGTGAGGTGGGTACTGATTTCGTCAATTGTTAATTTAGACTTTATGTAATTATTTAACCAGTTGTAAGATATTTTCACAAAATATAATTTAATTGAAATCAAAAATTAATACAAATATAATGCATCAAATTCTTTAGCTGATATAATTCCATATGTTTTTAAAAGTTCCGATTTCAGAAAGAGTATGCTTAATACATTGATTTGATTTTTTATCAAGATTCTGATCAGTTTCTAATATTTTTTTTGCTGATTCTCGAGCAAGGATTAGTATATTATTATCATCTATTATATCAGCTATTTTAAGATTTAAAACACCGCTTTGTTGAGTTCCCATAAGATTCCCTGGACCTCTAAGTTTTAAGTCTACATCAGCTATTTCAAATCCATTATTTGTGCTAACCATCGTGTTTATTCTTAATTTGGAATCAGATGATAATTTATTTCCAGTCATTAACACACAATAACTCTGATCACTTCCTCTTCCTACTCTTCCTCTGAGTTGATGTAACTGAGATAATCCAAACCTTTCACTACTTTCAATTACCATTACTGATGCGTTTGGAATATTTACACCAACCTCAATTACTGTTGTTGAAACCATTATTTGAGTTTCACCATCAATAAACCTATTCATTTCGTATTCTTTATCCTCATTTTTCATCCTACCATTAAGAATTGATATTTTATACTTTGGAAGAGGAAATGATCTACTTATACTTTCATATCCATCCATAAGATCTTTATAATCTAATTTTTCAGATTCTTCAATTAAAGGGTATACTATGTAAATTTGTCTTCCTTTTTCAATTTCATTTTTAATAAAACTAAATACTGATAATCTTTTACTATCATCCATATGTACTGTTTTTATTTTTTTTCTACCCGGAGGAAGTTCATTTATTTCAGAAATATCTAAATCACCATATAGAGTCATTGCAAGAGTTCTTGGAATAGGAGTAGCTGTCATTACAAGAATATGGGGGGGAAGTTTATTTTTTCTCCAAAGTTTAGATCTTTGCGCAACACCAAACCTATGTTGCTCATCAATAATTGCTAGACCAAGATTTTTAAAAATAATAGGATCTTCAATAAGTGCGTGGGTTCCTATTAAAATATGAATTTTACCTGATTTTAACCTTTCTAAAATTGGAACGCGTTCACTTTTTTTAACACTACCTGTAATGATAGCAACACGTAACCCAATTTTTTTTGATAATTCGTCAAATAGTTTAAAATGTTGTTGAGCAAGGATTTCAGTTGGTGCCATTAAACAGGCTTGATAATTATTATCAATTGAAATTAGCATACTCATAAAAGCAACTATAGTTTTACCAGAACCAACGTCTCCTTGAAGTAATCTATTCATTTGACGTCCAGTCCCCAAGTCTTTTCTTATCTCCTTTATTGATCTAACTTGAGCTTTAGTTAATTTAAAAGTTAGATGATCATAATAAAAACTATTAAAATACTTTCCAACATTTGAAAAAATATATCCCTTAATCTTATCTTTTCTTTGTTTATTTTTAATAAGCATTTGTATTTGCAAATAAAAAAACTCTTCGAATTTTAATCTTTTTTGAGCTTCAGCTAATGCTTCAGAATTTTCAGGAAAATGAATATTTCTTAAAGCTTTGTCTTTAGAGATTAACTTTTGATTTTTTAATAAATTTTCCGGAAGTGTTTCTCTAAAAATATTATTGTAGGACTCAAAAAATTCATAAAACATTTTTCTAAAAATATTTTGAGTAATTCCAGAGTTAATTGATTTTTCTGTTGAAGGATATATAGTGTTAAATGATACTCTTTTTCTAGATTTAAACAAGCTTAATAGCTCAATCTCTGGATGAGGCATGTTTATTGTGCCATTAAAGTTATTAATCCTTCCAAATACAACATAGGGAGTGAATAATTTTAAATTTGAACTTATCCACTTATGCCCTCTAAACCATACTAAATCAATTGATCCAGTTTCGTCTTCAAAAGTGCCTACAAGTCTTGATTTATTTTTATTCTGAATAGTCTTCAAGTTTATTAAAGAACCAATTATTTGAATTTCTGATGTAGATATAGGTAATTGATTTATCTTATAAAACTTGGTTCTATCTAAATATCTATTTGGAAAAAAATTTAATAAGTCTTGTATAGATTTAATTCCAAACTCACCATTTAACAAAGAAAGTCTATTTGGACCTACACCTTTTAAATAGACAATTGATTTTTGTAGCTCATTCATTTACCAAATAGAATTAATGGATTTAAAAAAAATCATAACAAAAATTAATATATCAAAAATATAATTATAATCCTTTTCAATCTCAAATTGAACATATGTGTTTATGAGTTAACTCTCCACTAGTTAAAGTTATAATTGGTTAATTTTAAGATAATCTAAAGCCAAGCCTGTCATAGTCTTTATACCCAAAAGCATAGATTTGTCAGAAACAAAAAAATCAGGAGTATGATGAGACGGCGCTTCATCTTCAGGAACAGAAAGAGGTGTGCCTCCTAAAAAATAATATAAACCAGGTATCTCATCTTGAAAGTAGGAGAAGTCTTCAGCACCAGTAACAGCATCACTTAATATTACATTTTCCTTAAGTGCTATTGATTCTAATGTAGGTAACATCATTTTTGTTAAATCAGGATCATTATATGTTATGGAGGCTCCATCTGTTATAGTAATTGAAGCTTTTGCTCCATAAGCAGATGCAATTCCCGTAACAATTTCATTCATTCTTCTTCTGATTAATTCTTTCATTTCAATATCTAGAGTTCTAATGGTTCCAATCATTTGTAAACTTTCTGGAATAATATTAAACCTTATCCCTGAATGTATAGAACCAATAGATATAACGGCTGCTTGTTTTGTTAATTCACTATTTCTACTTACAATTGTTTGTATTCCAGAAATTATTTGAGAGGATACTAAAATAGGATCGATCCCAAGCCAAGGTGAAGATCCGTGAGACTGTTTTCCAACTACATCAATTACAAATCTTTGAGATGCAGCCATAATTCCTTTAGGTCTGTAATTAATTTTACCAACATGCAAACCTGAACTTATATGCAATCCAAAAATGGCATCAACATCTGGATTTTTCAAAACACCTTCTTTAATCATTTGAAGTGCACCCCCGGTTTCTCCTTCTGGAGCTCCTTCTTCTGCAGGTTGAAAAATAAATTTTACAGTTCCCGAGAAGTCATTATTATTTGACAGTATTTCAGCAACACCCATCAATATTGCAACGTGTGTGTCGTGACCACAAGCATGCATTACTCCAGTATTTCGATTATTGTACTTTGAAATAACATTCGACTTATAAGGTAAATTATTTCTTTCAGTAACTGGAAGTGCATCCATATCAGCTCGTAACGCAACAACTTTTCCTGTTCTTTTGCCTTTTAGTATTCCAACTACACCTGTGTGGGCAACTTCAGTTTGAACATCTATTCCTAGGCTAATTAGATGGTCTGCTATTTTTTTTGCTGTTTTAAATTCTCTATTGGAAAGTTCAGGGTTTTTGTGGATATCATGTCTCCATTCAATAACCTTTTTTCCAATATTAAGAATTTCATCATTGATTTTATTATTTAAAGTATTATTTTCCTGAGCATTAATTGGTAAAATAAATATAAATAGGAAAATAAATATTTGAATTTTGTTAATAATATATTTACTCATGGGGTTGTAGTTTTTGTGAAACATAAGATCTTTATAAAAGTATATAAATCTATAACATTCCAAGAATTAATCATCATGTGTTTTTTTTATGAATAAAGATAATATTGATTTTATTAATGAATTAAATGATGCTCAGAAAGCACCCGTAATTCATAAAGATGGACCTTTAATTGTAATAGCGGGAGCAGGGTCAGGAAAAACAAGAGTTTTAACATATAGAATAGCGTATCTAATTCAAAAAGGGGTTGATTCTTTTGAAATTTTATCATTGACATTTACTAATAAGGCAGCCAGAGAAATGAAGGACAGAATTTCACATTTAATTGGCTCATCAGAGGCAAAAAATTTGTGGATGGGTACTTTTCACTCTGTGTTTGCTCGTTTACTTAGAGCAGAAGCTGATAAAATTGGTTTTCCCTCAAATTTTACAATATATGATACACAAGATTCTGAAAGATTAATTGGAAGTATCATTAAAGAACTCCATTTGGAAAAAGATATTTACAAGACTAAACAGGTTAAAAATCGAATATCCGCTTTTAAAAATAGTTTAATTACAGTAAAGGCATATTATAATGACTCAGATTTAATTGAAGCTGATAAAATGGCCAGACGACCTAAGATGGGTGAAATTTATAATGAATATGTTGAGAGATGTTTTAAAGCTGGTGCTATGGATTTTGACGATTTATTATTAAGAACAAATGAGCTTTTGAATAGATTTCCGGCTGTCTTATCAAAATATCAAAATCGTTTTAAGTACATATTAGTTGATGAATATCAAGACACTAATCATTCTCAATATTTAATTATTAAAGCATTATCAGATAAATTTCAGAATATTGGTGTAGTAGGGGACGATGCACAAAGCATTTATGCCTTTAGAGGGGCAAACATTAATAATATTTTAAATTTTCAAAAGGATTATGATGATGTTAAACTTTATAGACTAGAACAGAATTATAGATCAACTAAAAATATTGTTAATGCAGCAAATTCAATAATTAATCATAATCAATCAAAGATTGATAAAGTTGTGTGGACTGCAAATGATGAAGGTTCAAAAGTTAAAATTAGGTGTTTAGCTTCTGATTCAGATGAGGGCAGGGCAGTAGCCTCTATTATTTTTGAAAATAAAATAAATAATCAAAAAAGAAATAAAGATTTTGCAGTTCTATATAGGACTAATGCTCAATCTAGGGCAATAGAAGATTCATTAAGAAAAAGAAATATCCAATACCGAGTTTATGGAGGACTTTCCTTTTACCAAAGGAAAGAAATTAAAGATGTTCTAGCATATTTAAGAATTACTGTAAATCCTAAAGACGAAGAAAGTTTTAAGAGAGTTATTAATTATCCAACCAGAGGAATAGGCTCTACCACAATTGATAAATTAATTATAGCTTCAAAAGAAAATGATTTAACATTGTTTGAAGTAATTGAAAATTTATCAAAATTAAATACTACAATAAATAGTGGAACAAAAGAAAAGTTAAACTCATTTTTAAATATTATTAAGTTATTTCAAATTGAAAATAAGAAACTCAATGCACATCAATTAACTGATTTAGTTATAAAAAAAACAGGAATTATAAATGTTTTAAAATCAGAGGGAACCCCCGAAAATATTTCTAAAATTGATAATATTGAAGAGCTTCTAAATGGTATTCGTGATTTCACTGAAGGACAAGTAGAATTAGTCGATGCCTCAGGAAGCATTAGTGAATTTTTAGAAGATGTTGCACTAGCAACAGATTTTGATAATGATAAAGATCCAAGTGCAGATAAAGTATCCTTGATGACAATTCATTTAGCGAAGGGGCTAGAATTTCCCGAAGTATTTATTGTAGGACTTGAGGAAGATTTATTTCCTTCAGCAATGAGTTTAAACACAAGAGGTGAATTAGAAGAAGAAAGAAGACTTTTTTATGTAGCAATAACTAGAGCAAAAGAAGTAGCTCACATAACATATACCCAATCCAGATACCGTTGGGGTAAATTAATTGATGCGGAACCAAGCCGATTCATTGAAGAAATAGATTCTAAATATATTGAAAAAAACGTTGTTAACCACAACAAAACAAGACCATTGTTAGATTCTACAATTTTTGGATCACATAATATCAAAAATGATAAAAAAGAATTTAATTCCATTTCAAAACCCAATCCATCTCAACTTTCAAAACTTAAAAGAATATATAATACTGACATTAATGCAGACTCAAAAAGTGATATAATTAAACTTGTAGTTGGAATGAAAGTAGTACATGGACGTTTTGGTAAAGGGAAGGTAATTTCTATTGAAGGTGCAGGAAGTGATAAAAAAGCAGCCATTAATTTTCAAGGATTTGGTGTTAAGAATTTACTTGTAAAATTTGCCAAATTGAAAATTGAAAAATAACAGTTGGTTAAATATTTTTAAGAAAACTTTAGGAACTTTAAAAAGCAAAACATGTTTTAGAAACATGCTTTGCTAAAATGTTATTTTGCAGTTTCCATCCCTTTTTCAATAAGGTCATAAAATTGATCTAATTTTGGTAAAACTACAATTCTAGTTCTTCTATTTTTGGCTCTATTTGATGGATTATCATTGTCAAAAAGTGGAACATAAGAGCTTCTTCCTGAAGCAGACATCCTTTCTGGTGCAACATCAAAGTCATTTTGTAAAATTCTCACAACTGCAGTTGCCCTCATAACACTTAAATCCCAATTATCTAATATTGTTTCTGTCTTTATAGGAACATTATCTGTATGCCCTTCGACCATAAATTCTAATTCAGGACGATTATTAACTACTTGAGCAACTTTACCAAGTACTTCTTTTGCACGATTAGTAATCATATAACTTCCCGAACTGAACAATAATTTGTCTGAAATTGAAACATAAACTACACCTTTTTCAACATTAACTTCTATATCACCATCATTTAAGTTTCCTAAAACTCCTTTTAAGCTTGTTACTAAGGCTAAAGTGACTGAATCTTTTCTTGTAACGGCATCTTGCATCTTTTGAATCCGAACATCCTTTTCTTTCATACTTTCCAGAGACTTTTCAAGATTTTCTGCTCCTTTTTGTGAAAGTGTAGTTAAATTTCCTAAGTTATTAATTAAACCTTGATTATTTGCCTTTAAAAACTTAACCTGATCCTTAAGAGCAGCCAAACTATTTAATGCAGAATCTTTTTCTTCTTTACATGTATTAAGTTGGACAGATGTGGAGTTAAGATTATTTTTTGTATTTGTTTGTAAAGTTTCTAATTCTTGATATTTTTTTTGTGAAACACAAGAAGTGATCAAGATAGAAATTATTATTATTGATATAGATTTCCTCATTTGTATAGAATTAAATTATTAAAATCAAAAAAGTTAAATAAATATAAAAGTATTATTTTGAAATTTTACTGTAAACCCTTTCCTTTTTTACAAAGTATGACCAAATAATTGAATTTATTGACCAATACTTATTTTTATTTAAAATACTTGTTCTTTTTTTATAATGAGTTCTGAAATATCGATAAAAAGAAAAATGAGCTTTTACAATAGAAAAAACTGGTACAAGCTTTCCATTAATTAAAAACCTTAAAGATGCAACGAAATCTAATAATAATCTTGCGATCAATATTCTAAACAAGTATTTTTTTGGTAAATTTTTGGTTAATAAAATTAGAGAATTTCTAAAATTAAGGAACCATTTATATCCAGACACAGGTAGCGTAGCTGCGCCAACATGGTAGACTTTTGATTTTCCAATTGAAACAGATTTAAAAGATTTATTAAAAGCTCTCCAACATAAATCAATTTCCTCAAAGTGAGCAAAAAAATCTTTATCAAATCCTTCCAAATTATCCCAAACATTTTTCCTTATGAAAAAACAAGCTCCACTTGCCCAAAAAATCGTCTTATTATCGTTGTACTGATCTCTGTTTTCTTCTATTGAATCAAATATCCTTCCTCTACAATATGTATAACCGAAAAAATCAATAAATCCTCCAGCAGCTCCTGCATATTCAAAATTATTTTTATTATTAAAATCTAATATATTAGGCTGTGCTATGGATACGTCTATTTCATTTTTAAAAGTTTTATAAACAGGATCAAGCCAGTTTTCTGTGACTTCAACGTCAGTATTTAAAAAACAAAAGACATCTGTGTTAATTCCAAGTAAACCCTTGTTATAACCTTCTGCAAATCCATAATTTTTATCTAATAAAATACATTTTATATCTGGAAAATTTGATTTTATATATTCGATTGAGTTATCGGTTGATTTATTATCAATAATATAAATATTATAACCTACGGAGTATTTACAAAGAATTGGGATAAAAGTTTTTAGTAATTTTTCTCCATTGTAGTTAAGTAAAACGATTGCTATATTCATTTATGAATTTTTAAAATCCGGGATATCTGATAAAAAGGAATAGTTTTTTACATTATAGTTAACTAAACAAAAATAGTGAGACAATCCATTAGAAACCATTAAATATTTACTTTTAAATGTTAAATTATATTTCGCTATCTGATCAAACACATCCTGATTAATTGTTATCTTTGGTGACTTACATTCAACTAAAATAAGTACCTGTGAGTTTTTGGAAAAAACAATAATATCATACCTTTTTGTATTACCATTTACTAAAAGTTTTTTTTCTACATTAATTAAAGATTTTGGATAATTCTTTGTGAAAACAAGAAAATTTATACAATGTTGACGTACCCATTCTTCAGGAGTTAACAAAAACCATTTTTTTCGAATTATATCAAAAATGAAAAGTTTATTTTCTTTATTTTTGACTCTTAAATTTAAATTTGGGAAATTTAACTTTTCCATTAAACAAAATTGCAAAAAATAATTAGATGCAACTTCATAATAAAATAATTGATGAAATTAAAAATGGAGAAATTGCATCTTTTTACCTTTTATCCGGAACAGAACCCTATTTTATAGATAGTATTTCTAACTACATTGTAAATAAACTAATATCTAATTCAGAAAAAGATTTTGATTTGAGTGTTTTATATGGAAAAGATACTTCTGTAGAAGAAATTATTGAAACTGCCAAAAGATATCCTTTAATTGCAAATCATCATTTGATATTAATACGAGAAGCTCAATATTTAGAGAAGAAATATGATGAACTAGCAAAATACTTGACCAATCCTCCAAAGCAATCTGTTGTTATATTTTGTTATAAAAATAAAACTTTTGATAAAAGAAGTAAGTTATATAAAATTGTTAAAAAATCTGGAGTAGTCTATGAGTCTAAACCTTTATATGACAACCAGATTGCTGGATGGATATCTCTGGAGTTAAAAAGAGAAAAATTAGAAGCAAATCAAAAGTCCATTCAATTATTAATTGAATTTCTTGGTTTAGATCTTGGAAGAATTAAACAAGAAATTAGTAAACTAAAGATTCTTTGTTCTGATAGAATAATAACTCCTGATCTAGTTGAAAAATATATTGGGATAAGTAAAGACTTTAATAATTTTGAATTAATAAATGCTATTGGTTCAAAAAATAAAAAAAAATCAATTCAAATAATTTATTACTTATCTAATAACTCCAAAAATCACCCATTAGTTCTAACAATAACATCTTTATTTCAATTTTTCAAAAGGCTACTTTTATTTCAAGGTATAAAAACAAGTAATGCTAATATTTCATCAATATTGGGAATTAATCCCTTTTTTATTAAAGATTATGAACAAGCATCCAGTTTTTATAGTATGAAAGCCTGTAGCCATGCGATCAACTCAATTCATAAGGCAGATTTAAAAAGTAAAAGTATATTGGGGTCAAATGAAAGTCACAAAGAAATTCTAATTGATTTAATAAATGAAATTTTTAATATCTAAAATAAGTTAGGATATTTTTTGGGATTTTCCTCATTCATAAAGCCGTATGCTGCCTCAAAAATATCATTTAAGTTAGGTTTTGAAAAATAGTCACCATCAGTTCCATACGCAGGTCTGTGCTCATTTGCAGACAAAAGTTTGGGTTCACTGTCTAAAAGGTTGTATACTTTTTGATTATCTAGTAACTGTTGAAGAATATAAGCTGAACAACCACCAGGCATATCTTCGTCAACAATTAATAACTTGTTGGTTTTAGCAACACTATTTTTTATTTCACTTAACGTATCAAAAGGGATTAGTGACTGAAGATCTATTATTTCTAACGAAATATCGTGTTTGATTAGTTCATGTGAAGCTTCCAAAGCAATTTGTAAAGTAGCTCCATAACTAACTAAGGTAATGTCATTGCCTTCATTTAAAATCTCAATTTTACCAATTTGGGATGTAAAAGCACCCATATTATTAGGTAAAGATTCTTTTATCCTGTAAGCGTTTAAGGTTTCAATTACAATTGCAGGCTGATTTAGTTTTAATAATGAATTATACATACCTGCAGCAATAGTCATATTTCTTGGGGTTAAAATAAATATTCCTCTGAGCAAACTTACCATAGCACCCATTGGTGAACCAGAATGCCATATACCTTCAAGTCTGTGTCCTCTGGTTCTGATAATTAAAGGTGCAACTTGCTGACCATAAGTTCGGTAACTTAATGAGGCTAAATCATCACTTAATATCTGTATGCAATAAAGTATATAGTCTAAGTATTGAATTTCAGCAATTGGCCTCAATCCTCTTAATGCCATTCCTATTCCCTGACCTACAATAGTAGCTTCTCTGATTCCAGTATCTGAAACCCTGTCTTCACCATATTTGGTTTGTAAACCTTCTAAGCCTTGATTTACACCTCCTATTTTACCACAATCTTGTCCATAAATAAGTAAACGATCATTTGTAGACAAAAGGGCATCAAAATTATCACGTATAATGACTCTTCCATCCACAATATTAGGCTCCTTGTCATATGTTGGTGGAACACAATCAAATTTAATTTCTTTTGAATATAAGTCCGAGGAAAATTTAGGCTGTAAATTATCTGATAAACGTTTTAAATACTCAATAAACTTAACCTTGGATAAATTATTGTATTTCGTTAGTGATGGTAATAAAGACCTCCCTAGAGAAAGAATTTCTCTGTATCCAATATTGTTAAAATTAGAAACTTTTGATTTGATTGAGTCTGCTAACTTGAAATTATCCTGTTCTAAAAGGGCCAATTGATTTTTAAAATCATTTAACTCCTTTTTTATTGGCTTTTGATAGCTATTCCAAGCATTAATCTTGGCATTTTTAGCAATAGATTTAGATTTTGAATCAATCTCTTTCAATGTCTTGATGTCAGATAAATTATTATCGAGTATCCAATTTTTAAATTTTAAATTACAATCATATTTTTTTTCCCATTCTAATCTTGAATCTGATTTGTATCTTTCATGGGAACCTGAAGATGAATGACCTAATGGCTGAGTAAGTTCTGTTACATGAACAATAACAGGGATGTGTTCTGAACGTGCTATTTTCTCAGCCTTTGAATAAGCATTAATCAATGAAGGGTAATCCCATCCTTTAACCTTAATTATCTCGAAACCGTCCTTATTTGATGTTTTTTGAAAACCAGATAAGGCTTCAGAAATACTTGATTTTGTTGTCTGAAGATCATTGGATACAGATATTCCATATTCATCATCCCATATACTCATAACCATTGGTATCTGAAGAACACCAGCAGCATTAATCGACTCAAAAAACAAACCTTCACTTGTGCTTGCATTTCCAATAGTACCCCAAGCTATTTCGTTACCCTTATTTGAAAATATTTTAGCATTTTTAATTTTTAATTTTCTATAAATTTTTGATGCTTGAGCTAAACCGACTAGTCTTGGCATTTGAGAAGCTGTTGGAGATATATCGGAACTATGATTTTTTTGATTCATTAAATCTAACCAAGACCCGTCATTCGCAATACTTTTACTTAAAAAATGTCCTCCCATCTGTCTTCCTCCAGACATAGGCTCAAATTCAAGATCAGTGTGTGCGTATAGAGCTGCAAAAAAATTTTCAGGTGTTAAGATATTCTGAGCCATTAATAATGTTTGGTCTCTGTAATAGCCTGATCTAAAATCGCCATCTTTAAAAAAATGATTAAGAGCCATTTGAGGTAATTCTTTACCATCTCCAAATATTCCAAACTTTCCTTTTCCTAAGAAAACTTCTTTTCTACCAATAACACTACATTCCCTGCTAAGAACAACAGTCCTATAATCGTTGATTACAAGTTTTTTATATTGCTCGTAGTCAATATCTTTGTTAAGATTTAATGTAAATTTAGACATATCCTTTCACCATAAAAATACAAAAATTATATGTAATAAAATTAGAACCAAGTTCTTGAAAAGAAAGTTGAAATATCCTTAGGATTAAGAGATAATACAAATCTAATTCTAGAAAAATAGTTTTCTTTAACTATCTCATATTCTTCACTTGAACCTAAAGGAAAATAAAATTCTAAGTAATCAGGGATAAAATTAAATCTAAATCCATAGTCATAGTGGGATCTGTGAGTTTGATTTTTATTTTTAAGTATAGCCAGATCTACATAACCCTCAAACCATTTCCATATCCCCATGCTAAGATTAGAGCTAAGAATCCACTGATTTGAACTACTGTTTGAAATTGACGATTTAAAACCACCTTCATTCATTATAAATTGCTGACTAAAAATACCTTCTGTCTCAGATCTTCCAAAATAAGCATACTCAAATAAATAATCGTTAGGCTTGTTTAGATTAA
>NZ_CEZOWA010000015.1:0-2048 GCF_983056325.1 Candidatus Marivariicella sp.
TTTTTACTCCTGGAGATGCAAAAAAAATGATTGAAGTAAAAACTAATGATGGAACTATTATTCTAGTTGCGAATAACAATGATGTCTTACAGAGTTTTATAAAAACAAAATAACAGGGTTAATGTTTAAATTTCTTTTTCATTTTTTATTTTTCCTACCGATGTTATTATTGGCACAAAATAAATTAATAAATGAAGAAAGCCTGTATCTAAAACAGCATGCTACTAATCCAATTAATTGGAACCCTTGGAGCAATGAGTTGTTAAGTCAGGCAAAAAATGAAGAAAAGCTAATTGTTATAAGCGTAGGCTATTCATCATGCCACTGGTGTCATGTTATGGAAGAGGAAACATTTCAAGATAACGATGTTGCACTCCTTATGAATACAAATTTTATAAGCATAAAAGTTGATCGAGAGGAACGACCTGATATCGATGCTCACTACATGAAAGCTCTAAAAACAATTACAGGAAATGCAGGGTGGCCAATGAACATTGTTGCTTTGCCTGATGGAAGACCAATATGGGCTGGAACTTATGTTGATAAAGCTCAGTGGATTTCAACACTTCAGCAGCTCAATACATTTTATAAAAAACGTCAATTAGATTTAATTGAACATGCTGACAAAATTGAATTAGGTATCGTTCAGAGCATGCTTAAACCTTTAAATACAATGGATAATATTTTTTCCAAAGACAGTCTTAAGGGTATTATATCAAAAATCAATCAAAAAATGGACCTACAATATGGGGGTTTTGGTAGTGATGAAAAATTTATGTCACCAATTATCCTTGAGTTTTTACTTAGATATGCAGTTCAAGTAGATTCACCTGAGCTCAAGAATTTTCTCAAAAAATCTTTGTATAATATTACTCTTGGAGGAGTTAATGATCAAATTGGAGGAGGCTTTCATCGATATTCTGTTGATAGAAAGTGGAAAATACCACACTTTGAGAAAATGCTCTACGATAATGTTCAAATGTTAAGTTTATATGCTCAATTTTATCAAGTTTTTAAAGATGAGCAATATAAAGAAGAGGCTTATAAGATTATGAGATTTCTCAATCGAGAAATGAAAGATCCTTCTCATTTGTTCTACTCTTCTATCGCAGCAGATAACTTAAATATAAATGGAGTTAATAAAGAGGGGGAGTTCTACACTTGGTCACTTAAAGAAATTAAAAGCGAAATAAATGAAGATTTTGAATGGTTTTCAGATTATTACAGTTTGTCAAACGATGAAATATGGGAAGGGAATAGATATATACTTTATAGACAAACTAGTGATTCTGTTTTTGCTAAAAAATATAACTGGACAAAACAATATTTAAAAGAAACACGCTTAAAAGTCAATGACAAATTATACCTTTTTAGACAAAATAAATCCTCCCCTATAGTAGATAAGAAGTTCATATTTTCATGGAATGCATTAGCTGTAAGTGGGTTTATAGATGCATATAAATCATTTGATGATAAATTTTTTTTAGAACAAGCCGGAAAAACTTTAAACATACTTCTCTCCGAAAAATTTTACAAAAAGAAGAGGATTTTACACACAAAAAACACTTTAGAAACACTTTTATTGCTTGAAGATTATACTTTTTTAATTGATGCTTTAATTGGATTTTATGAGGTTACAGCTGATGAAAGTAAACTTGAATTAGCCAAAGAATTAACAGATTTTGTTCTTGATATTTTTACTTCCAAGAATGGAGTGTATTTGAAATTTGCAGAAGATAAAAATGTATCAATAACAGACTCAATGATTCAGTATGAAGATAATTTTTTACCCTCTGCGAACAGCAAGATGGCTGAAAACCTATTTAAATTATATCATTTTTTTGGACTTGAAGAATACAAAGAAAGAGCTAAAAAAATGACTTCAATGGTTCAATCGAGAGTTTTAGAATATCCATTAAAATATACCAACTGGACACAATCAATCTATAATTTCACATATCCTTTTTATGAAATAGCCATTACAGGTCCCCATGCAATTGAAAAATTAAATTTATTACTACCCTTTTATTTGCCAGATTCAGTAATTT
>NZ_CEZOWA010000015.1:2148-52145 GCF_983056325.1 Candidatus Marivariicella sp.
GCAATTGAAAAATTAAATTTATTACTACCCTTTTATTTGCCAGATTCAGTAATTTCTGGCTCTGATAAAAAATCAGATTTATATCTATTAAAAGATCGATATGACCCAGAAAGTACATACTACTTCGTGTGTGTAGATAATTTTTGTAAGATTCCTGTTCAAACTATTGATGAATTATTCTCATTGCTAGATGTAAAGCCTGGAAATATGCTTTACGAATCAAATCCTTTGTTAAAATAGAATTATTTCATGAAAATAATTTTTTTAACCTCTGTTTTAGTAGATAAAAACCTTCTACTCGTCTAATTATTCATTGAGACAAAAAAACAAAAATTATATTTAATTGTTAATTAATAATAAATGACAAACGATTCTTAGGAAGTTGTCTCTTAGGAGGGATACTAAATTTCTACTTTATTTATGTTTAAGTTAATAGATTTGTTTAGTTAAAGTTTGTCAAAAGATGGGGAAGAAATTCCCCATCTTTATTTTAATCAAGAAAATAAAATTAATAATTTTCATATATCATTAGTAGAAAGTATATTTTATAATATCGCAAACTACGAATAAGTTTAATTGTTCATGAATAAAATAGAATATAGACGTCCTGGAACCTTTGAGATAAATCGTTTTGAGAAATTACACAATGTTATATTCGATAATATGGAGCGAGCTTCCCTCAGCATTGCTAATGAAATTAGAGATCTAATAATTTTAAAACAAAAAGAAAATAAACCTTGTGTTTTAGGTCTTGCTACAGGATCTTCACCATTGACTGTTTATAAAGAGTTAATACAGATGCATAAAGAGGGGTTGAGTTTTAAAAATGTAATGACTTTTAATTTAGATGAGTACTTTTTGCTTCCGCCAGAACACATTGAGAGTTATCATTGCTTTATGCACGAGCATTTATTTAATCATATAGATATTAATCCAAAAAATATTCACATTCCCTCAGGCACTCTATCTCCTTATGAAATTGACAGCTATTGTAGTGAATATGAAAAAAAAATAAGTAAGCTTGGTGGTATTGACATTCAACTATTAGGAATCGGAAGGAATGGACATATTGGATTTAATGAGCCTGGTTCGCACATTAATTCTTTAACACGATTATTAACATTGGATTACCTAACCAGATTTGATGCAGCTTCTTCATTTAACGGAATTGAAAATGTCCCCAAAAAAGCTATTACGGTTGGAATTCACACAATTTTAAGTGCTAAAAAAATTATTTTAATGGCTTGGGGCATTAATAAAGCAAGTGTAATTCGTAAAGCTATTGAATGTGAAATTGATTCCAATATTCCCTGTAGTTATCTTCAAAAACATCATAACACAATCATTATTTTAGATAATGAAGCTGCATCAGAAATAACCCGAATAAAAACCCCTTGGCTAGTTTCTTCATGTGAGTGGAACGATCAATTATCCCTTAAAGCAGTTATTTGGCTTTGTAATAAGACACAAAAATCGGTATTAAAACTGACTGATCAGGATTATAATAAATATGGAATGTCAGATTTAATTAATGCCGACAAAACCAGTTATAATTTAAATATAAAAATTTTCAATAAACTGCAAAATATGATCACTGGATGGCCCGGTGGAAACAAAAATAAAGAGATAACTTCTGAGCCAAC
The DNA here is from genome assembly GCF_983056325.1 of Candidatus Marivariicella sp. Lineage (NCBI taxonomy): Bacteria > Pseudomonadati > Bacteroidota > Flavobacteriia > Flavobacteriales > Flavobacteriaceae > Candidatus Marivariicella > Candidatus Marivariicella sp. The sequence goes on from NZ_CEZOWA010000015.1 coordinate 3,792, forward strand.
TAAACCAAATGTAAAGCGATGTTTGATTTTTAGTCCTCATCCTGATGATGATGTGATTTCTATGGGAGGAACACTTGATCGTTTAATAAGTCAAGGGCACGAAGTGCATGTTGCTTACCAAACTTCTGGAAATATTGCAGTTGCAAATCAAGAGGTTCTAAAATATTTAGAGGTTTCAGAAAGTCTTTCTAGTAGTGCGCTAGAAAAAGTTAATCAATTGAAAGAAGAACTAGAGAACCAAGGTTTAAGTCATCCATCAATTAATTTGCTGGCAGTTAAGGGAAAAATTAGAGAAAGTGAGGCACGAGCTGCTTTAAGATTCTTGGGAATGGGAGAATCCAATATTCATTTTATGAATCTTTCATTTTATGAAACAGGAAAAGTTCAAAAAAGACCAATATCAAATATTGATATTGAACCTACCATTGATTTAATTAACAAAATTAAGCCTCATCAAATATATGCAGCTGGTGATTTGGCAGATCCCCATGGAACCCACAGAAAATGTTTAGATATTGTTTGTAAAGCATTAACTAAAATTAGGAAGCAACCCTATGCAAAAGATTGTTGTGTATGGTTGTATAGAGGGGCATGGTTGGATTGGGAATTACACGAAGTTGAAATGGCAGTTCCTATGAGTCCATCTCAGGTTTTAAGAAAAAGAAAATCTATCTTCTATCACCAAACACAAAAAGACGGGGTTCTTTTTCAGGGAAATGACATGAGAGAATTTTGGAAAAGAGCAGAAGACCGAAATCAAAATAATGCTAGAAAATTTAATGATATTGGTTTAGTTGATTATGAAGCAATTGAGTTATTTAAACAATATAATTTTTTATAAAAATAATTTAACGATATTGTTAGAGTTAATTACCAAGAAATAGATTTTTAACAACACAAGGTGATTTATGCAGTTTATAGAAAATTCAAAAGAGTACGATTTAGTAATTGTTGGATCTGGAGCAGGAGGTGGAATGGCTACTAAAATTCTTGCTGATCCAAATTTAGAAAATCAAGTTCATGAAGTTCAGTTTTTTTCTTTAATTAGAAACCCTGTTATGACTGGTTATTCTACATCAAAGGTTGGAATTGATGAAATAGGCTATGTTGGAAATGTGGCTAATGTTTGGGATAGAGTTCCGGAAGATGTTTTGTTAAGTGTGGGAGTTTCATATGAAAAAGAATGGATTGACAGATGTATTGATCAATCAAAACGTTTCGATCAAGCAGAGTGGGATAACGTCGGAAATCTTTTAACTTAATGTATGAGACTTTTCTTCATCCTAACTTTACTACTTTGTATCAGTTGTTCTTCAAAAGTTAAATATTTAGATCAAGATTTAGAGAAGATACCTTTTATACCATTACCTCAAAAAATTGAAAGTTTACATTCCTCTATTTTGGTTAATGATATTAATTATATTCAAACTGAAATTAAATCTCAAAGATTTGAAACGGTTCTAAATGATTTTAAAATATTTTGGAAAGAATCTACCTCATCTAATATATCTGAAAATAATAATTTTAAAAAAAACATAAAATCAATTCGATTGAATCTGGATTCCAGCAATGAAGAAATGATAGAGTTTTATAGCCTTGAGATTGATGAAAAGGGAGTTTTAATTAACTCAAACAATGAAGAGGGTATTTATAGAGGACTAACAACATTAAAGCAAATTATTATTTTTTCAAAACTAAAAAATAATCTTATTTCAATCCCAACAGGTAAGATTATTGATTATGCTAGTTATAAATATAGAGGATCAATGTTGGATGTTTCTCGTCATTTTTTTGGGATGGAGGATGTCAAGCGTTACATTGATATTTTGAGTTTTTACAAGATTAATTTTCTTCACCTTCATCTTTCAGATGATCAGGGATGGAGAATAGAAATAAAAAAATGGCCTAATCTCACTTTAATAGGGGGACAAAAAGAAGTTGGAGGAACTCCGGGTGGATTTTTCACACAAAATCAATTCAAAGAATTAGTTGATTATGCTTCAAATAAATTTATTGATATAGTACCCGAAATTGATATACCTGGTCATACTAATTCTGCTTTAGCATCCTACCCAGAATTAAATTGTAATGGACAAAGTCCTGAGATTTATACTGGAATAGATGTTGGTTTTAGTTCACTTTGTGCCGAAAAAGAAGTTACGTATACTTTTTTGAAAGATGTTATTAATGAAATTTCGATGTTAACGAAAGGACCTTATTTTCATATTGGAGGAGATGAATCATATAAAACTTCAAAAAAAGATTTTGTTCAAATTCTTGATTCAGTAATTTCTTATGTAGAAAATAATAATAAAACTCCAATAACATGGGATAACAAAAACAAAACAGCAAAAATTGTTCAGTATTGGAATGGAGAAATTGATTTGAAGGTTATAGGTAAAAGTGAGCAGATAATTTATTCGCCTGCAAAACACGCATATCTTGATATGAAATATGATAGTCTGAGTAAGTTTGGTTTATTTTGGGCCGGATATTCATCCGTTAAAAATGCATATAGTTGGGACCCTAAATCATTAGAAATTAAACTAGATGAAATTGATATTTTAGGCATCGAAGCTCCTATTTGGACTGAAACAGTAAGTTCCTTTGATGAATTAGCTTATTTAGTTTTTCCAAGGTTATTAGGTCACTCAGAAATTGGATGGACTTCTGTAGATTTGAGAAAATGGGAGGCGTACAGTAAACGTTTAGAAAAACATAAGCAGTATTTAAAATCAAAGGGTATTCAAACATCTTACTAGAATATTTTTACTTTATTTAAGATTAATTTTAAAGCTGATTTAGTGATTGATCATGATCTTATTTAATAAGATGTAATTAAATAAAGGGATAACGTTTGAATAAGACACATAGACGTATTTTTTAATCAAAATTCTGGGAGCGAGAATAATTAAATGATCAAGTAAATCTTTCACTCAAGACCCTCAAAGTTTTTTGTATATTTAAGGGCAATCTTAAATAAATAAAATGAAAAATATTATTGTATTAATCTTTGTTGGATCTTTTCTTATTTCATGCACAAATGATGCAAGTAATGTCAAAAACCAAACTATTGTTAACAGTGAAATAGGTTATGATATTTCTGATGAAGGAGAGAGGAGAATTCTAGTTGCAGGATCTATGAGCAATGTAGAAGTTTGGGAAAAATATATTAAAGCCCATAATGAAAGAGATTTTGAAACAATTATGAGTATGAACTCTGATAGTATAAAAGTACGAGGACCTAGAGGCGAATATATAGTAGGTACGGAAGCTCATAAAGAGTTTTTAATGGAATGGTTTGAAGCAAATTCACCAAAATGGACTTCTAAATATTTTATAGCAAACGATGTAACTACAAAAGAAGGTGAATTAAGACAGTGGGTTACTTCTGGTCATGATTTGACACTAAATGTTGAAGGAAAAGAAGTGGCTGTTTTTCAAATACATGATGCTTTAATTCTAGACGGTAAGGTTCAAGAATTTATGGTACAAGAGAGGGTTAAAGGAGAAGACGAATAAATTGCCTTATACCCCCCTGTGTTTATGCGGGTTATTATTTTTTAATAAAATATATATGATCAATCGAATTATTGTATTAATAGTATTATCATTTTCAATAATTTCATGTGGTGATAATTTTGGAACAGTCAAACAAAAAAGAGAGACTACATTTTATTTAATTCGACATGCTGAAAAAGACAGAAGTAATCCAGATGAACAAAATCCCAATCTCACAGCCAAGGGCATTGAAAGATCTATTCATTGGGCTTCATATTTTGACAGCATACCATTAAATTCCATATACACTACCAACTATAATAGAACCAAAGAAACCATAACTCCTGTATCTGAATCAAAGGGGATTACTCCAAAAATATATTCACCAAACGAAATAGATATTGAGCAGTTTATTCAGGCTAATTATGGTAAAAGTGTTTTAATTTCAGGTCACAGTAACACAACTCCTAATATGGTAAATAAAATATTGGGTGAAGAGAAGTTTTCAGACATGTCAGATTCAGACAATAAAAGTTTGTTTGTTATTAAAGTTGTTGATTCTAAAACAAACATTCAGATAAGATCCGTTGTTTTAAAACAATAAAATATTTTACTTTTCTAAACCAGCTTCAGATAATAATAATAAAAGGGCCAACTGTATTGACTTATGTCCTTCTTTATTATACCACCATTCATTTAATGAATGTACATTTCCTCCAACACCCCCTTTTCCTATAGTTACTGCTGGAATTCCAAGAGAAATTGGAATATTCGAATCTGTGGATCCTCGGGTTAATCTGGGTGTTTTATTAAAATATTCTGTGGCAGCCAGAGCCCTTTGAATTAATGGAATTTTTGGCTCTAGTTCACCAGAAGGCCTATTTCCAATCTTGTCTATTACAACAGTAAGAGCATCGCCGCTTCGCTTTAGTTTATTTTGTTTAGTTACTCCTTTATTTATTGCATTGTAAAGTAAACCCTCCATTACATCAAGTCTGGATGGTTCAATAGATCTAATATCAACTTCAATAACAGATTCAAAAGGAATAGAATTTACAGAGGTACCTCCTTTTATTGTTCCAATATTATAACTGGTTTTTGGGCCTTCAAGAGTATATTTATTTGCAGAATCAATAAAATCATTAACAGCAGAAGCCATTGCATGGTGTGGGTTAACCATTCCAAAAGCTCTCCATGAATGACCGCCAGGTCCTTTAAAAGTAACTCTATACCTGTACGATCCAAGCCCTTTGATGTTTACTCTACCTATTGATCCACCATCGATAGCAATCCACGAATCAATTTTAGGGTTATTAGTTTTAAATAAATGTTTAACACCTCTTAAATCACCTAAACCTTCTTCACCTACTGTGCCTACAATTAAAATATCATCTCTTGTTTTAATTTTTTTATCTTTCAGAGTTTTAAGAATTGTTAAAAGCATAGATAAACCTCTAGTGTCATCTCCAACTCCTGGAGCATATATAGTATCATTACTTATACGAGTTTTTACATTGGTTCCTTCAGGAAAAACAGTATCAATATGAGCATCAATAGCTACTGTTCTATCACCTATTTCGCCTTTTAAAAGTCCAACAACATTGCCTTCACTATCTATCCAAACTGAATCTATACCAATTTCTTTAATCATTTCAGCAAATCTTAAAGCTCGTTTATATTCTTTAAAAGGCGGAGCTTCAATTTCTGTAAGTTCAATTAAATTATCGTGGGTAAAGGATTCTAAATTGAAGATATAGTCAAAACTTGATTCGATTATTTTTGTTTTAGCTAAACGATTAATTTGTTTTGAATAAACCTTATCTATTTTAGGACTATCATTTTGTGCATTTGTATATAAGGAAATTAAAAAAATAAAAATTAGAAACTTTTTCATAATAGAATTCAAATAGTGGGTTTTGCGATTAAATATCATCCTTAAATTTATTTAAATTATCAACCATAATCAAACTTTATTTAAAAAGCTTGAAATATCATTAGTATATTTATGTCAATTGCTTATTTGAAATGAAAAAAATTGCATTCTTTTTTCTTGTAATCATTGGTTGTTCAAAATCAAATGATCAAACTGAGCAAGTAAATAATATACAACAAGTTATTACCTCACGAAATTGGGATGATTTTATAGATTATCGTCAAGGAAATATTCCACTTATGATTATTTCTGTTCATGGAGGAGACTTAGAGCCCGATTGGATCCAAACTAGAACTTGTAATGAGGCAACTGTTGTAAGAGATAGCTATACAAGAGATGTTGCACTAGAAATAGAATCCCAGTTGAAAATAAATGGTTTCAGTCCCTATATTGTGTTAAATGATTTGCACAGAAAAAAACTGGATTTAAATAGGTCTATAAATAATTCGAATTGTGGAGATATAACAACAAAGCCTTACTGGGAGATATTTCATAAGAAGATAGAAAGTTATAGAACTGAAATTCAAAACCAATATGGAAGTGGACTAGTAATTGATATTCATGGACAGTCTCATGAAGAACAGAGAATTGAATTGGGCTATTTATTATCATCTTCAGAGTTAAGAATGAATAATTCAATTATCAATAGTATAGATTTCACAAATCAGTCATCAGTTAAAAGTCTTTTAAACAATAATTTTAATAATCTAGAATTAACTGATTTGTTGTCGGGTGAATCTTCTCTAGGAAATCTTCTCAATGTTAAAGGCTACGCCTCGGTTCCTTCAAAAGAAGATATTGCCCCTAAAGAAGGAGAACTTTATTTTTCTGGAGGTTTTAATACCGCTACATACGGTTCTAGAGAGAGTGGTTCAGTTGATGCAATTCAAATTGAATTAAACATGATTGGAGTTCGAAATACAGAAGATAACAGAAAATTATTTTCTAAAGAATTTGCAGATATTCTTATTTCATTTTTGAGAATACATTATAAAAGCGATCTTTAAAATCAAAAACTTTTAATTTTCAGGATACAGATATTTTACAGCGTCTTGAGCCATTAGCATTCCTTGGTGAGATACATTTGGAACCTCATCGGTTTTGATCCAATTAAATTCTGTTTGATTTTGATTTGCAGTACCCTCGGATGTTGCATAAAAATAACGACCTCTTGCTCTTCTGTGTAAGCCTTGTTGGTCATCAACAATTTCATTATGGCGCAATGAAGAAGAATTGGGATTTGTATCATTCTCGGCTAAATGAACATATAATTTTTTTGAAAAAGCCAAGTTTAATGTGTTTGTATCTATCTGACCTTGATTCAATCCATATGGAAAATTAATTTCTGATTCTGGAACAGTATACCAACCTGCGTTTGAGCAAACGGCAATATTTAACTTACTGTTTGGAACAAACATTACAAATCGGTGAAGAAACTGAGATCCTGCAGAATGCCCCCATCCATTATAGTTTTCTTGTGTTCCGTTAATTTCACTTTTAACATATTCAAATAAAGGATCTAGCATAGAAAAAGTCCATTCTTCAATCGGATTATAAGTTCCCGAGCTAGGATTGTCTCCATCATCAAAAATATTTCCAAGGTTGTACTCATCAGATGAAAAATCTCCTGACTCAAATTCGGGAGCAAAAACCATGAAATTTAAATTATTTGCCATATTAATCCAATAATCACGATAATCGTCAGCATTTCTTGATCCTCCATGAAACGACATTAATATTGGCATTGTTTTTATATCACCATCAGGAATATGATAATAAACATTAATAGTTCTATTACTAAAGAACCCATTAGCAGTAAAACGAAACACACCTGTTGAATTAGAAGTTAAAATAGGGCCCGTATTATAAATTTGATTAACAGGCGCAGTATTCACATTAGTATTTGTAGAATCCTGTGTGTTATCGGTCGAACATCCAATAAAAATAAATAGAGAAATAATAGAAAAACACTTTATAGCTTTCATATTAATTATTAAAGACAACTGAGTCAGCAATTTCTTGACATTTTTCCGCAACCCCACCATTTGTTAGTATATAATAGATTTTTTTTCCATTACTATCCTTACCGAAGTACCTGTGGGTTAATCCTTTTGAGGATTGATTACTTAGTGTTGAAAATATTACACATGCGGCAAGATAAGTGCCGTTTGCACTTTGATGTTTCATATCATCTCCTAACAGTTTATGCTCTGGATATTTAGATCTAAATCTATCAAATGCTTTACCAACAAGAAGTAAAATACTTGATTTGTTAATTCCAGAAGTTATAAGATTTTTTTCAATGGTATTTTTTTTGAGTAAATCTCTATCTGGATCGTCTATTTTTGGATACATCCATGTAGAGTAAAAGTATGTTTGGGTAGATGAAGGTATTAAGTCTTTAAATTTCGTGTAATATTTTTTTGTAGAGTCAATAGCTATAATTGGGTTCATGCTGTGGTCCTGAAAAATAATCTTAGAATAAGAATTAGTTTCAATTAGGTTTTTTGTAACAAGATTTTTTTCACCCAACCAATGCTCTTTTATTTTTGCTCCACCAGCCGTGGACTGAGTAACATTCCAATTAAGATTTCTTTCATCTGACATTTTTTGAACAACAGAGGGAAGGTTCCAGTAAAAAGTGAAACTATTCCCAACAAATAAAATTTCTTCTTTCTCTTGAGAAAAAAGAAAAGATGTAGTTAAAAAAATAAAAACGAGTATTAATTTCCGTATCATAATTAGTTATTTATTTCTGTGGTTCCCTCCCAGTCTGGATCTGCAGCTCCAATCCATTTATTATTTATGGAGTCTAAAGCAACTGCATGGACTCTTCCAAAACGAGCAATTCCATCAACCATTTTATGCGGATTTGCAGTCATATCAAGTTTGGCATTTAATTCCTTAACACCAGTATGGTTTTCAACCCATAAACTATCTTCAAACGGATAAACCCTTGGAAGCATTAGTGATCTTTTTAAGGTGTGTTTTTGATCAAGATATCTAGTTGCAACCTGAGTAACTGCTGTTATTATTCTACTACCTCCAGCTGCACCAATGGCAAGGACAGGAGAATTATTTTTGGTAATTATAGTTGGTGAAATATGAGAATTTGCTCTGTCTCCGGGTTTATAATCTCCTAAATATCCTCCAAGTGTTACTGCGTAAATAAAACCTAGCCCCTTAGAAGCTACTTTTGAACCCATAGTAGGTCCAACTGTTTGAGTTAAACTCACGACATTCCCACTTCTATCTGCAGCAGTTAAGTGTGTTGTGTGCCCCATCTCTGCAACCCAAGATTCGGGTAATTTTCTCTTATCAAGATTGGAAACTATACTATTTTTTCGGATTTTGTTTGCTAAATATTTTGCTTGATCGTAAGATAAGATGTTTTTTAAAGAGTCTTCATTAGTTTGACTATCTCTATGTTGGTATGCTATTTCTGTTGCTTTCCCAATATTAATAGCCCACTCCTCTTCAGTATTGGTTTGAGAAAGATTATCTAGTATCTGTAAAATTTGAATAGTAATTGCACCAAACGAAGGCAAGTAAAGCGAGTGAATTTCATGATCTTGATATTTACCTTCAACAATTCTTGATGTTAAAGCTTTGTAATTTTTTAAATCCTCGATCGTCAGAATTCCGCCATTCTTTTTTAAATCAAAAACTATTTTTTCAGCGACTTCACCTTCATAAAAACCTTTATGCCCTTGATCAGCTATTTTTTGAAGAACCACAGAAAGGTCTTTTTGAATTAAAAGATCTCCGGCTTTGTATGAAGTCTTATCAGATTTTAAAAAGTATTGACTGGTTCCTTCAAATTCACTAATTTTTTCAAACACGGAATTTTGTCTATATGCTTCTCCAGGAAGAACTAAGAACCCTTCTTTAGCATATTTTATTGATGGAGCAAGAACCTCTTTAAGAGGTAATACCCCATTTTCTTGTTGTAGTTTAACTAAACCTGCAACTACTCCAGGTATTCCAATAGTCGGATAACCATAGGAATGTTTTTCTACGGTGGGTTTATAATTAATTGGCACTTCTGTTGAAGCATCTACTCCTGAAATAATCCCATCTTGTGTTTGATATATTGATTGGAGTCTTCCACCGAGACCACTCATGCTTGGCTCAACTACAGCTAGAGTAAAGGCAGCTGCAACAGAAGCATCAAATGCATTTCCCCCTAGTTTATATATTTCTTTTCCAGCAATAGAAGCAAGAGGATGCGCAGAAGAAATTACATCATTAGAATATTTACTAGACTTATTACTACAGGCGAATATTATTATTGCTGTGCAAAGCAATATCGATAATCTTCTTAAGTTTTTTCTCATTGTAAAATAAATTTACTGTTAAGTTAAAAAAAAAGGCTTGTTTTTACACAAGCCTTTTTTTAAACATATGAGTTGATTACTCATTAACTTTTGTCTTTACAAAAATTCCTGGATCATCAATAGGTGAGTTAGAATTAGAATTTAACTCTGTGGTTGCATATGGCATTCTTTCAGGCCAAGGACCACTTTGTGGACCATCAAACAGTACATATGGAACAGATATATTAGAGTCTGATTTACGTAGTCTCCTTGAGTCATTGTATGGAATGTGCATTCCAAATCCAGACACATATCTTTCTTCAATAACCTCTCTTAAGAATGCTGTTTTAGAATCAACACCGTCCGCATTTTCAATTCCACCATTTGCAAAATCAGCAGCCTCGTATGGTAAATAGGAGTATGACTCACTCTGAAAATTAGAATTTACATGACCTCCAGTATTCATCCATGCTCTTACTTCATTTAAATAAGGCAAGCCGTCTACTAAGGAGCCTGAACGAGCAGCAGCCTCAGCTAGGATTAATTTATTTTCAAAAAATGTAACCATGTTTTGGGGCTGAGTTTGTTCAATTATTCCTGTATTGGCTGTACCTCCACTAGAATCGATAGTGTAAAAACCTTTTCTTGCTGTTTCGTCAGTTTTGGAATTATTTCGAGAAAGAGCATTACTAGCATCTAGCATTTGAATTAAATAGCTTTCTCCTTGATCACTATTTCCGATATCTCCAGAACGGGATCCTTCTAAAATAGTCCAAAAAAGATTTCTATCTCCAGAACCTGCCGCTCCAGGTGGACTATACTTCATATCTCCACTAGCTGAAGATATTCCGTTTTGAGCTGCAGTAAATGCACTTGCATAATTTTTTTGATGTAAATAAAAACGAGCTTTTAATGTATATGCAGCAGCAATCCATTTCGCCTTGTCTCCGCCGAAGTAAATATCTTCTGAAATGCTTCCAGCACTAGCGGTATTTAAAGTTGAAATTCCCTCATCTAGTAAGGCAATTGCACCAGCATAAACATCGATTTGAGAATCAAATACTGGATCTGAAATTTCAAGATTTCCGGCTTCAGAAAATGGAATATCACCAAAAAGTGATGCTCCAGTTCCAAATGCGTGTCCTTCAATTATTTTTGCAATTCCAATCAATAATGGATTAGTAGAATTATTCGCAATGTGTCTCGTGTTAGACATTATATTAACATAAATATAATTCCATTCACTATTTGATTCAGCGGTTGATAGGCTAAATCCGTATATATTTGAATATAAAGATGAATATCCTATTAATTGTCCAGAATACATTCCACCAATTCTATTTAGGTGTCCGCAATTCAATTGAACATTTGCTAATTGTGCTCCTGTTAAAAACAGGGTTTCGTTAACATCATTAACAATGATGTCGTTGGGGTTATCATTAATTCCTTCGTTCATTTCCTCACATGAAACGGTGAAGATCAGGGAAAGAGATAATATTATTTTGTATGTTATTTTTTTCATGTTTTCTTAATTAAAAATTAAAGGCTGCTGTAAATAATACAGATTTGGTTTGTGGATTAGTAAAATAATCCAGTCCAAGTGCATTTCCAACACCATACTGATTTGTTTCAGGATCAATACCAGGTACATTATTGATGTTAATTAAATTTCTACCAGTAACGGTTAATTTAATATTATCCAAACCTAGAAGAGAATTCAATCCGTCTCCATCTAAAAGATAGCTTAATGAAAGCTCTCTTATTTTAGTAAAGGTTGCGTCGTAAACACCAAAATTATACGCCTGGTTATCACCGAAACCTCCTCCAATTCCTGTTCTATACCAGTCTTCATCAAGGAGAACATTTCCTGCTCCAAAATTTTGGACATTCCCACGAACTGTTGTTCCTGAAGGGATCAAATCACCATCGTGATTTCTAAGATCTTCTGTGGTTGTAAGTCGATTAGATGTAGCTGTTGTAGTTCCAAACCTGTGAAGAACCCATAGAGTTCTTGGCATAAAATCTCCACCTTCAGAATGCTCAACAACCACATTAAGACTCAGTTTTTTATAATCAAGATTAAATCCTAAACCTGCTCTCCAATCTGGATTTGGATCTCCTAGGATTACTGGACTAGGAGTTATTTGTGGAAAACCATTTTCATCCAGAAGATAGCTTCCATCCGGATTTGTTTGAGAACCTGTTCCAAATAAAACTCCAAGTTGGTGACCTACAATAGCTCTAGAACTAGCTGATGCTCCTGGACTTAGGTTGATAGTCTCTGTACCATATAAGTCAGTAACTTCATTTGTGTTTTTCGACCAATTTAATGATGTTGTTAATTTTAACTCATCTTTTTTGATAGCATTCCATCCTAAATCAAGTTCAAGACCCTTATTAGTCATACTTCCAAAATTCCCATATTGAGTTGAGAAACCTGAAGAAGGAGAAAGATTGACATCAAGTAAAATACCATCGATAACATTGTCATAATAAGTAACACCAAAAGTTAAGTCGTTATCAAAGAATCTTAAGTCAGCCCCAACTTCCCATTCCGTTTTTATCTCCGGTTCAAGATTTGGATTTCCTAAATTATTATCGAGTCTGAAACCTCCTCCAAAAGAATCTATAGCAATAGGATCACTGTAAGAAGAATAACTAAAACCTCCTTCAGCTAGTGTCTGCATTTGATGAGGTGAAGGCTGAACACCCACTTTTCCCCAAGATGCACGAAGTTTTCCAAAAGATAATAAACTCGAGTCTAAAGTACTTTTTGTAAAGTTCCATGCCGCATCAACAGATGGGTAAAAAAACGTTCCTTTTATAGTAGAAGAGGACTCTAATCCTCCAGAGAAATTTATGTATAATTGATCGAACATATCAAAGTTAAAAACAGCATAACCTCTATTGGATCTTCTAAAAGTTCTGAAATTTCCGTATGAAGTTGCTTCAGCAGCAGAATTTAGAGATGATGTTTGTTTTTGAGAATCTACTAAAAAACCAGTTACACTACCTGAATTCCTGTTGTAAGATCTATCATTTAAACTCCAACCAATAGTTGATGTAAGGCTTATGTTAGATGTTAAATCAGTAGTAGCTCTTCCAATAAGGTCAAGACTATATTGACGTGTTGCTATCTCACTTTCATAAAAGGCCCCATTATTAAATCCAGAACCGGCACTTCCAATAGGATACAATGTTGTTCTTCTATCATCAGAAAAATCAATATTACCTCTTGCAATCATTTGAAGCCAGTTGTTTGGCTTTATAGTTAATTCAGGTGTAGCAGTCATTCTGTTCACAGTTGCAACAGAGGTTTGTTCGTTTACAGTCCAACCTGGATTGTTATAACTAGGATTTTGAGAATTACCTAAGTATCTTCTGTATGATCTATGCCTGTTTTGAATTTCTTCACCTGAAGAACTTGTGTAGGTACCAATGTAATCTCTATTGTCAAAATCCGCTGGGGTTCGAAGTAATCCCAACATTATTCCTGCTGTATTTGAGTTTCCCTGAATACGATCTGTTTGACTGTAAGTATAAGCCATCTTATTAGATAGTGATATCATATCGTTTAATTTTGCATTATAATTAAAACGAAGATTTGTTCTATCATAAGAAGAACCTCTAATTATCCCTTCTTGCGCTAGGTTAGAAAGACTAAAAAAATATTTTCCAGTATCTGAACCACCACTAATAGTTAAGTCATTTTGAAGAACTATTCCAGTTTGCATAGCAGAGTTCCAATTTTCCTCCACGAAAGTTTGTTTTGAATTTTTTGCTGTGATAGGATAATAAACGGATCCATCTCGCGCTGTAAAAAATTGTCCTGAAGTATCGAAAGAATCAAGTCCTCCGGCACGATCCGGAATATAGTCACCCCAAGATTCTGCTCTGGTTGCACCATAAACACCAGATCTTCCTTGTCCCCAAGTATCTTGCATGGGAATTCTTTCGGAAACTTCATCCATTGAATAGGTTGATGAAAATGTAATTTTTGCTTTTCCAGACTGACCTTCTTTTGTTGTAATAACAACTACTCCATTGGCAGCTCTACTTCCCCAAACTGCGGCAGCAGAGGCTCCCTTTAAAACTTCCAAAGTAGCAATATCATTTGGGTTAATATCATTAATCCTTGATCCATTGGAAACTCCTCCGGCTCTTGAACCTCGACCATCACCACTATTATAGTTTGTTGAATTATCCATTGGAACACCATCTACAATAATTAAAGGATCACTAGCACCTGAAATGGTATTGGCTCCACGAATTCTTATTGTGGATCCAGTTCCTGGATCACCGCTAACTCTTCGTATTTGCACACCCGATGCTTTACCGCTAAGGGAGTTTAAAAGTGTAGGTTCTCCTGACCTTACAACAGCTCCAGTATTAACGACAGAGGATGTTGATCCTTGCTCATCTCTAACAACTTTAAATCCTAAAGACGTCACAACAACTTCTTGTAAAAGCTGAGTGTCTTCCTCTAAAATTATATTAATTGAAGATTGATTACTAACACTAATTACCTGAGTAATAAAACCGGTGTAACTAATCTCGATTGAACTTGAATCATCACTAACAGTGATTTCATAATTTCCATCAAAATCACTACTTACGCCATTGGTTGTTCCTTGTTCAATGACATTTGCACCTGGTAAAGGTCCATTTTGATCACTAATATTTCCAGTTATGGTTTTTTGTGAAAAACCAAGGCTAACTACAAATAGAAACGACAAAACCAAGTTGATTTGTTTTTTCATTTTTATGTTTTAGTTAAATGTTTGTTAATATAAAATTATGTAAAATTTAGTTATAATAAATATTATCAAGTGTTTAATTAAAATTTTTTTAGTCTAAATATTGATTTTCAGTATTTTATAATTAATAAGAGTTTATCCACGCTAAGATATGTGAGACTTTACTTATTAAATTGCTTGGTCGTTTTGCAATACCGTGACTGGCCTCGGGTATTTCTACAAAAACGGTAGGAACCTTTCGAAGCTTTAATGCGTGATATAATTGTTTTGCTTCGCTTGGAGGGGTTCTTAAATCATTCATTCCAACCATTACCATTGTAGGAGTTTGAATATTACCAACCAAAGACAAAGGAGAAAATCCCCAGTAAGCGTCAAAATTCTCCCAAGGCTGTCCTGGAAAACGAGTATTAGCGTATTGAAAGTAATTGTCAGCCACAAGAGTCTTACTAATCCAGTTCATTACTGGTTTTATTACTGCAGCGGCTTCAAATCGATTATTTTTCCCTATCATCCAAGCTGTCATTATACCTCCAGCACTTCCACCAGTTACATAAAGTTTGTCTTCGTGAGCGATTCCTTTTGAAATAAAATAATCAACACCATCCATTACATCATTATAATCTTGACCAGGATAATTATGATGTAGTAAATTCGCAAATTCAGCCCCATAACTTGTACTTCCTCTTGGATTTGGGTAAAAAACTATATAATTAGCTGCTGCATACAATTGAATTTCAGCTGAAAATCTATTACCATAATTTGAAATAGGTCCTCCATGATTTTCAACAAGAAAACGATATTTTTTGTTTGCATCGTAACCTGGCGGATATGCAATCCAACCCTGAATGTCTCTTTTGTCGAATGAAGACTTATACCAAACAGTTTCAACTTTACCTAGGTTTCTATTCTTAAGCAGTGGATCACTAATTGTTGTAATTTTTTTCATCCCTTTTGAGTCAATTAAAGCAAGTTCGGCTGGACGCGATGGAAGTGTATGGGTATATGCTATTGTCCCATCATTGGAAACGGAGAAAGACCCCCCACCATAGGGACGTCCAATAGAGGTTCCTCCCAGTTGATCAGCAAGTTGCTTTACTTTACCTGCTATACTTAGGTATGTAATTTTAGTATCCCCTTGAAAATCATAACTAATAAATAATCCTTTACTATCAGAACTCCAAAAATATTTACTAATACTAGAATCTATTTTTGTGCTAATTTCTCTGATATTAGTTCCGTCAGGAGACATAATGCTTAATGTTTTATTCTGATAAGCTTGAACTTCATCTTTATAACCAATATATGCTATGTGTTTTCCATTTGGAGACACAAGTGGATTTGAATCAGGACCCTTCCTTTTAGTTAAAGCTTTTATGACTTTGTTTTTGACATTAACACTATGTATTTCGGAGTTTCTAAAATCATATTCCCAATCACTATTTCTGTTTGCTGAAAAATAAATTTTTGAATTATCTGAAGACCAAGATAATGGTCCATTGTGATTAAAATCTCCTGAAGTTACTTGGCTTACTCCCGAACCTTCAGACGAGATAATAAAAACATGTCTAAAGCCAGGTTCTATATATCCTTTTCCATCCGCTTCATGATAAAGACGATCCGTAATTCTGGCAGGTTTTGCCCAATTAGCTCCTTTTGGTTTTTTTGGCATTTTGATTAAAACAGGAGGAGGGGATTTTACATTCATATTAAATGCAATATTATTTTCATCGGATGACCAGTTCAGGTTTGAGGGGCTTCCATTTAATTGAGATATTTTTCCAATTTTACCAGAATTTCCCCAATAAATATAAATTTCAGAACCCTCATCAGTTGAGCTAATAAAAGCAAGTCGATCTCCTGATGGTGACCACTTAGCTCCATATTCTCCACCCTCTTTAGAGGTTAGTTTTTGATGCCCAGATCCATCTGAATTAATAATCCAAAGATTTCCAACAGCACGATCTTTTAGAATGTCAAAACGCATCCTTCTATAAACTATTTGGTTCCCCGAGGGGCTAATTTGAGGATCAGACACATACTGTATGTCATATATATCCTCATAGCTTAATATTTGATTTTGTCCGTTAATGAATTGAAGACAATAAAAAGTAGAAATTAAAAAAAGTATTTTTTTCATATTATTTAAAGTTTAGTTTTTTCCAACACCAGGTAAATCTATATTTGGTGACGATTGAGTCCAAGGATATTTTGCTGCTTTAATTTCAGGATATATCTTATTTAAATTTTCTGCATCATATATGTACCCATTTTTAATTACATAAATTAAACTGTTGGTATTTCTTATGTTTTCTAATGGATTTTTATCTAATATTATGATATCAGCTATTTTTCCAATTTCAATACTACCAATATCATTTGATAATCCTAATGCATCTGCACCAATTATTGTAGCAACTTTCAACATGTCAAGGTTAGAAATTCCCCCTGAGTACATACTCCATAATTCCCAATGATAACCAAGTCCTTGAAGCTGACCGTGAGAGCCAACTCCTGCTAATCCTCCGGCTTCAACAAGATCTTTTACAAAAACAGCATGATCCTCAAAAACATGTTCTTCATCCATAAACCACCCCGCATTCCTTCGTCTTGATTTTAAATCTAATTCTGATTTTGGAGTAAAACGATTTAATTTTTTGTCTCCTTGGACGTTCTCATTTGCATAATAGTAATTTTCAGCCCAAGGTCCTCCGTATGAAACAAGTAACGTTGGAGTATATGCTGTTTTTGAGCCTGCAACAAAAGTTGTAAAATCTTTATAAAGAGGATAAATAGGGAAAGAGTGTTCGTGTCCTGGATATCCATCAAGTATCTGTGTGACATTTAATTTAAAATCTAAGCCTCCTTCTGTTGTGGGCATTAAATTTTGCTCTTTAGCTGCCTGAATGATCCATTGTCTGTTTTTACGATTCCCAGTTAAATACATTTTAATAGTCTTAGTATTGTAATATTTAGAATATTGTTTCAATACATTTCTTGCATCTTTTAAACTTTTTATATTGTAACCCCAATAACCCACTCCAGGGCCTGTAGAGTATATTCTTGGTCCAGGAATTGATCCAGCTTCAACCATGTCAGCATAGGTTAAAACGTCTGTGGTTGCTGTTTGAGGATCACGAGTTGTTGTAACTCCATAGGCTAGGTTCGCTGCATACACCCAGACATGATTTTTGTGTAACCCCCATGATGGCCACATGTGAGCATGTGTATCGATAAAACCAGGAAGGATAGTTTTACCTTTTAAGTCTTTGATGAAAATTTTATCAATAGAATTATCTATGTTTTTATCCTTTAAATATTTTTCATTCTTCAAATCAATTCTTCCATCTTTAACATCAATAATTCGATTATTCTGAATTAGAACATCTCCATTTTCTATGATTTGATTATTATCCATACTAATAATTCTAGCACTTTGAAGAAGAATTAAACCTTGAGGAATATCTCTTTTTGCTTTTACGATTATATCTAGCTCATTTGCTTGGTACAAATCATCTTCATCATTATCATCATCTTCTTCTTCCTCCTCTTCTTTGTCTTCATTATCATCTTCTTCTTCTTCTTCTTCTTCTTCTTCTTCTTCTTCTTTTTCCTCTTCTTCTTTCTCATCCTGAATTCTTATGGCTTGTTTTATGTCATAGCGAAAAAGAGTTTTCCCTAAAGTCCAATAAACAATATCCCCATCGGAATTCCAGCTTGGGAATTGCCCTCCAAACTTGGTTAATTTCATAGAGGGGAAATTGGCATTTTTGGCATCCCTAACATTAACTTTTACTCCATCTGCGCCAACAAGGGGAACGGTAACAACGTATATGTCGTTGTTTATTTGCGCTAACGCATAGTCTCCCTTTGGAGCTCGAATAATTGTACTGGCTTTTGAGGGTGTTTTTTTTGGAGCTGAAGGAGTATCTGCAAGAAGATGATTTTCATTATATCCACTACCATATACTGTTATTCCATCAATTTGAATATGTTTTTT
Source organism: Candidatus Marivariicella sp. (assembly GCF_983056325.1). Classification (NCBI taxonomy): domain Bacteria; kingdom Pseudomonadati; phylum Bacteroidota; class Flavobacteriia; order Flavobacteriales; family Flavobacteriaceae; genus Candidatus Marivariicella; species Candidatus Marivariicella sp. The sequence continues at coordinate 22,296 of NZ_CEZOWA010000015.1, forward strand.
TAGATCAGAACCATCCCAGCGGACAGAAATAAGCCCATCAACTGAAGAATTTAGATATATCCGATCATCATTTTGGGCAAAATGTGGATTTGAAAACTTCCCATTACCCTTCATTATAAAATTACTATTCCCTTGTTTTTTGGCATCTAACCAAATTAAACTTGTTCTCTGTCTATTTGAGTTGGGTCCATCAGATTCTCTAAAAGCATCTGCAGAACCAGTAAAAGCGACAATTCTGTTATCACTACTCCATGAGGGTTCTCGGTATGTATTGTTATCAGTCGATAATTTGGTAGGTATATTTTTTCTATCGATACTAACCTTATAAACTGCACCCCCCTTACTTTCACTCCAGGTTACGAATGCTATTTCTTTTCCGTTTGGATTCCAAACAGGCATTGCCTCAGTAAAATCAAACGTAGTTAATCTAACAGGTTTTTTTTCTTTAAAACTCATCCAGTACAAGCGATCCAATGCTGTAAAAACTATTGAAGTTCCGTCGGGTGAAACTTTTTGATCACGAATTTGATTTACGTTAAATGTTTTACTGTCTTCAATTGGGTAGTTAAATTTTAATTGAGGTCCTAGGGCTATATTTTCCTTAACTTTGAAGGGAATATTTACTGCATCTCCGCCTTCAATTGGAATTCTATATATTTTTCCTCCATAAGAAGCAACCAATTCTTTACTATCTGGTGTAAAAGCCATAGCTGGTAAAACACCCAAAGGAGCAATAGATTCTTGTTCATCTCTTTGAACTGGATAAGCCAGCCAGTTTTCTTGTTCAGTCTCTAAATTACGTCTAACCAAACCTGTCTGGTCATTAAACCTACTTCCATAAACAAGCCATTTTCCATCAGGTGAAAGGGTAGGAGAAAATGCCGATCCATACCTTGAGGTCATTACCTCTTTGGTTCCATCTTCTCGGTCATAAGTTGCTAATTGATATTGAGGAAAACGCGCATTATATTGCCATGCACCTGTTCGTTGAGAAAACCATATTTTTTTCCCATCAGGACTAAACCTGGGTTCAGATATTTTTAAGTTATCTGGTTTGTCAATTAAATTTACACCTGCTCCACCATTTTTATGATATAAGTGTAATTTATAATTACGAGTTCCTTTACTTACAGCAATATAATTCCCGTCTGGAGACCAGTCGGCCGACTGCATTTGTTTTGTCTCCCCTTTTGTAACTTTTATAGTATCTTGTTTTTTCCTATCGATTATCCAGGCATTATTTCCACCGCTTTTATCCGAAAGAAAAAGTATAGAATTACCATCAGGTGAATATCTTGGATGTGAATCAAAAGATAATCCTTCAGTTATTCTTGACGCTTTCCCCCCATTAAAAGGGAGTTCATATATATCCCCCAAAAGATCAAAAATAATTTTATCACCATTAGGGTGAACGTCAAGAGACATCCAGGTGCCTTCATCAGTATCTATTTCAATAGATCGTTTTGACTCTAAAGGAAGTTTGTTTTTTGATTGGCATTGTACGTTGTTTATAAATGCAATAGTAATAACTAAACAAAATATTTTTTTCATGTCTTTATTCTTGGATTATATAAATATATTCAAAAAATCAATATGGATATAAGAATAAATTATGATAGTTCCATTGAAAATAAACCTATTTTAAATACTTTTATATTAACCAAGATTTTTACATCAAATAAATAAATTTATAATAATGGATAATAACTCACATCCTAGCAAATCTTCATTTGCTAATGGAAATAGTCAAGGTAAATGCCCTTTTATGGGTGGAACAATTAAAGCTACCGCAGGAGATCCGCCAACAAATCGAGACTGGTGGCCAAATCAATTAAAATTGAATATTCTTCGTCAACATTCTGGCTTATCTAATCCAATGGATAAAAGTTTTAATTATGCCAAAGAATTCAAGTCACTAAATTTAGAAGCTGTAAAAAAAGATATTTTTGATTTAATGACTACATCCCAAGATTGGTGGCCCGCTGATTATGGTCATTATGGTCCATTTTTCATAAGAATGGCATGGCATAGTGCAGGTACCTACAGAATTGCCGATGGAAGGGGTGGTGCTGGATCAGGAACACAACGTTTTGCCCCCTTAAACAGTTGGCCAGATAATGGTAATCTCGATAAAGCAAGACTTTTACTTTGGCCGATTAAACAGAAATATGGAAGAAAATTATCCTGGGCAGATCTTATGATTTTTGCAGGGGATTGTGCTCTTGAATCAATGGGCTTTGAGATATTTGGTTTTGCAGGAGGCAGAGAAGATGTTTGGGAAGCTGAGGAAGATATATATTGGGGTTCAGAAAAAGAATGGTTAGCAGACGACAGATATGAAGGCGATCGAGAATTAGAGAATCCACTCGGAGCGGTTCAAATGGGACTCATCTATGTAAATCCCGAAGGCCCAAATGGAAATCCTGACCCTATAGCAGCAGCTAGAGATATACGTGAAACTTTTGGACGAATGGCTATGAACGATCAAGAAACAGTAGCTTTGATTGCTGGGGGTCATACATTTGGTAAAACACATGGAGCTGCAGATCCAGACAAATATGTTGGTCGTGAACCCGAAGCATCTGGTATTGAAGAACAAAGTTTAGGGTGGAAAAACACTTATAAATCCGGCAAGGGACCTGACACTATAACAAGTGGTTTGGAAGGAGCTTGGACAACTACTCCAACAAAATGGAGTAATAATTATTTTGAAAATCTTTTTGGTTATGAATGGGAATTGACTAAAAGTCCGGCCGGTGCAAACCAATGGATTCCTAAATATGGTAAAGGCGTAAATAGCGTTCCAGATGCTCACGATTCAGATAAAAGACATGCTCCCATTATGTTAACAACTGATATTTCAATGCTTGAGGATCCTATATATAATAAAATATCAAAACACTTTTATGAAAACCCAGATCAATTTGCTGATCAATTTGCAAGGGCTTGGTTTAAATTGACTCACCGTGACATGGGACCGCGTAAAAGGTACCTAGGGCCATTTGTTCCCGATGAAGTTTTGATTTGGCAAGATCCAATTCCAAATATTGCTCATGAACTTGTAAATGAGAATGATGTTTCTAATTTAAAGAAAGAAATTCTTTCATCAGGGTTAACCATTTCACAAATGGTATCTACTGCCTGGGCATCTGCATCTACTTTCAGAGGTTCAGACAAGCGAGGGGGGGCGAACGGAGCAAGAATAAATTTAGAACCACAAAATAAATGGGAAGTTAATAATCCAGATGAATTATTAATTGTATTAAAAACACTAAAGGAAATTCAAGAAAAATTTAACTCTTCTCAGTCTGGTAATAAGCAAATTTCATTAGCAGATTTAATTGTTTTATCTGGATCTACTGCTATAGAAAAAGCAGTAAAAAATTCTGGTAAAAACCTCAGTGTTCCTTTTGTACCAGGAAGAGCAGATACGACCCAGGATATGACCGATATTGAATCTTTTTCTGTCCTAGAACCAAATGCGGACGGGTTTAGAAACTATATGAAATCTAAATTTGCTGTCTCAGCAGAAGAGATGCTTGTTGATAAAGCTCAACTCTTGACTCTTTCAGCTCCAGAAATGACAGTACTTATTGGTGGCCTGAGAGTCTTAGATATTAACTCAGACAAATCCAATTATGGGGTTTTTACTAAAAACAAAGAAATGCTTAGTAATGATTTTTTTGTAAACCTTTTGGATATGGATATAACCTGGGAAGCAACTTCTGACGATCAAGATGTTTTTGAGGGAAGTGACAGAAAAACAAATCAAATTAAATGGACGGGAACTAGAGTAGATCTAATTTTTGGCTCAAACTCTGAACTAAGATCTTTGGCTGAAGTATATGCAAGTAAAGATTCAGAAGAATTGTTTTTAAATGATTTTATTTCTGCATGGACTAAAGTAATGAACCTAGATCGTTTTGATAATGCTTAATATTAGATTCGTTAAATGAAAAATTACAGCCGCCGAAAATTTATCAAAAAATCTGGTCTCTCTGCAATTGCTACCTTCGGAATTAGTAGTAAAGTTCAGGGTTCGGTTGAAGATAATTTAACCCCACCAGCTCAGGGAAAGTATATGGGAGGGTTTGCAGCTCCTAAATTTGATGTTATTAGAGTAGCTTTCATTGGAGTTGGGTATAGGGGTAGTGGACACTTAAAGTATTTTGGTGGTATTTCTGGTGTTGATGTTGTTGCTGTTAGTGATCTGTATGAGGACAATGTGAATAAGGCCTTGTCAAGACTTCAAGAATATGCTGGTTCTGATAAAGTTAAAGAAGTATCAAGGTATTGGGGTGGAGAAAATAAATGGAAACTAATGTTAGAAGAAACAAAGCCTGATGTAGTTTTTATTTCAACGAACTGGGATAATCATGCTCCAATGTCTATTAAATCTATGGAAAACGGGGCACATGTTTTTGTAGAAGTTCCTATTGCAAACACTTTATTAGATATGTGGAAGATTGTTGATACTTCTGAAAAAACCCAAAAGCATTGTATGATGCTTGAAAATGTAAATTATTTTAGAGCCGAAATGATGTTTTTAAATATGATTCGAAGTAATTTTATTGGCGATATTCAGCATGCAGAGGCAGCATATATTCATGATTTAAGATTTCAAATGAAAGAAGAAGATAGGGGGACAGGATCATGGAGAACCCATCACTATGCAAAAAAAGGAGGTAACTTATATCCCACTCATGGATTGGGTCCTGTAGCACAATACATGAATCTGGCCAGATCAGAAGATACATTTAAAAGTATTGTTTCATATTCTTCTCCCCCGAGGGGTAGAGAGTTATATGCTAAAAAAAATTATCCTAAAAATCATAAATGGAATAGGCTAAACTATGAAAATGGAGATTTAAATACATCAATTATAAAAACCCGACTTGGAAGAACTATTATGATCCAGTGGGACGAAACAAGTCCAAGACCCTACACTAGAATTAATTTAATTCAAGGCACTAAAGGGATTTTAACAGGTCATGATATCGAAAATACTGTTTATGAGAGTAATAATCCAGTAAAAATAGCACTTGACGGAGGGTTGAGTGGGGTCTCCGATTCATCACATTCATGGGTTTCTGGAAAAGATTTAAAGAACACTATCAAAAAGTATGATCACCCATTCTGGAAAAGATTAAATAAAAAAGCTAAAGGAAGTGATCATGGGGGGTCAGATGGTATTATGTTATCTCGAATTGCAGAATGCTTACATAAGGGATTTTCCCTAGATCAAAATGTTTATGAAGGATGTTTCTGGAGTTCTGTTTCACCTCTTAGCGCTAATTCGGTTAGAGAAGACGGAGCACCTCAGCTTTTCCCAGATTTTACAAGAGGAAATTGGAAAACCACAAAACCACTTGAAATTATTTCGTAGTTATTTTTTTTGATAGAAAATTAAGTAAAACCCCATATGTTGGAAGGAAAAAAACTAGACCAATAATAATTTTCAATACTGTTTGGGTTCCTGCAATTTCAAACCAATTTAAAGCCATGTACTGGTCATCTGATCCGGAGAAAGCCGCGAAAAAGAAAGTATAAGAATCTATAATATTTGATACTACGGTAGATAAAGCTGGAGCAAACCACCAGACAGAAAACTTCTCTCTTATATATTGAAATGCATATATGTCAATTAATATTCCAAAAGCGTATGCAGTAGCACTTGCTAATCCAATTCTAAAAGCTATTGAAAGTAATTTTCCTTCAAAATAAATAATTAAAACAGATGATATTATAGCTACAGGATATGCGTAAGTAATAGTTTTTTGAGCAACAGATTTCCCTAGTAATCTAACAGTCAAATCAGTTGCAACAATAACAAAAGGAAAGCTAAATGCGGCCCAAGTTATCTTATAGCCATATAATGTTAATGGTATTGCGACTAAAGCATTAGATAAAGTAGTGATGCCAATATGAAGAAATACTAGAGAAAAAATTAAATTCCTATTACTTTTTATCATAGATATTTAAAAAACTTTATACTTTTTCCCAAGGAAAAATAATCCACGATGGAGTTTTTGATTTATCAATAACTTTCCCTTTAAACTCTGAAGTGAAATCGCTAGAGATGTTTTCAACCAGTGCCGCAAATCGTAATTTGGATTTTTTATCACCAATATTTTTAGTAATAAAATTAAAAGTCGCACCTGTATCATTTATGTCATCAATAATTAAAATTGAATTGTATTTATTAATTGAATGTTTTATTACTTCTAAATTTGGTTTGTTATCACTATCTCTGAGTTGAACATCAAGAACTTTATGAGAAACTTTAATCCTATGAGATAAGTAAACCCCAGGAACACATCCTCCTCTGTTTATGCTGAGAATAATTTCAGGAACCCATTTTGACTTTTTAATCTGTAATATTATTTCTGATAAAGCCGAATGCATTTCTTCAATGTTGAAGTCAATTTTTTCAATCATTTATCTTTTATTAAGAATATCAAATTGGTAATTATATTTTATTGTAATAACTTGATTATTAACACGATCCATAAAGTCTTCATCCTCAATTAGGTTCAATACTACAAAAAGTCCAGTGTTTGCATTTTTAAGCCATCCAAATCTTGCATTAACAGATGTAATATTTGTTATGTTATTATATTGCATTAGACTTTGTAGATATATTCTTGGTGTAAAAGAATAAGTAAATTTAGCTCCAGTTATCAAAGCATTAATATTTCCATTTTGAAGTTCAAGTTTATTATAATTTATAGTTAAAGCTGAATTGAATTTATTACCCAATCTAAAATTAATTGTATTTCTTGACGAAAATCTATTACCCCCATAATACCCGCCAATAAAGGTTCTATTTGAATAATAAACTTGTTTATTTTTATTTGTGTAGACTATAAGTTGAAATTCTTCATGATTGTATTCGCCCACAGGAACAGTTACTCCTGAAATTTTGAATTCATTTAATACACCTTCTGTTGTAAAATTAATACCAGTATGTATTTCAAATCCACTTTTCCATACCCAGTGATTGTCTACGTGGAGAAAGCTAGATATTAAATCATTATTAAAATTAAAATATCTACGACCTGAAACATGGGGTCTGACTTCAAGAAAATTACCTGTATTTTTTGGTCTCCATTGCTTAAAAATTAAAAATTCAGGTTTTTTAAATGCATCTCGAAGTAAAAATCCTACTTCAGGATTGAACCCTTCACCAACTTCAGTGTATGCCCCAATAATTCTCCAACCATCCCATGCATACTCAGCTTTAACATTGAAGGCATGATCACCACTATTAATTTCTGGACTTGAACTTTTTGATAGAAACCCAGTTACCTGTGCTTTTTTTCCTAATCCCCACTTACCGTCAATTGCAACGACTCTATTGTAATCATTTACCTGAGTTCCAAGCTGAGACTTATTTATGTATATTCCACCAATTGACGATCTACTTTTGGCAAAATCATGATTAACTCTAGCTACTGTAAAATTATTCTCTCTAATTCCCTCAGACCTTACTTCATCTGTATACATATTTAAAAATCCAACATTAGTTTGTCCAATTTTTCCAGAAATTCTAGATCCACCAATAATTGGAACTACAGAACCATCATCACTTAATCCAATACGTCTACTAAAAAACAAATCAACCTCTCCGGGACTTCCTACGCTGAACTGGCCAGCATTTTCTAAAAAAAACGCTCTTTTTTCGGGAAAAAAAAGATTAAATCTATCCAAGTTAACCTGTTGTTCATCTACTTCCACCTGAGCAAAATCTGTATTATATGTCATGTCTAAAGTTAGTCCGGGAGTTAGACTGTATTTAAGATCAACACCATATTCTTGATTGTTTGTTTTTGAATTATCGGATTTGTTGTTTACACTTTGTGTCAGGGCGTATGGGAAAATCTTAAGATTTTTGGGACTTTTTAAATTAACTCCATTCATTTTTCCAGCTAGTGAAAGTCTCTTTATTTCAAATGCAATTGGAAGTTGAGCCCAATAGGCAATTTCACTTGTTTTACTGATATTTCTTTGAAAGTTTATACCCCATGTTTTGTCTTTGCCACTCCCAAAACGAATAGTTCTTAATGGAATTGCAAATTCAGCACTCCAGCCATAATCTCCTGTTTCAGTTTTTACTTCCCATGAAGCATCCCAATTCAAATTTGTACCTCCAATAACGCCTCCTTGTTGCATATTACCCTCTCCTTCATTGTCAATTTGAGCATCATATTCTACTCCAATAGAATTTGTTCCAAATAAAAATCCATTTTGCTGATCGTTGTATGTGTCAAGAATAAAAAGAAAACTGTCATCATCATTTAAATTAGAATCCCTTCTGGAGTCAGAAACTACAATTTTTTCAGGTTCTTTATCATAACAAACCACTCCAACATAAAGCGTTTTGTTTGTAAAAGCAATTCTTATCTCAGTTTTTTCAGAAACAGGATCTCCATAAAATGGTCTAGCCTGAGTTAAATCTGTTATCGGTTTTATTTTTGCCCAGTTGGGGTCTGTTAATATATTTCCATCAATTTCTGGATCACTTGAAAGGTAAGAAGCTTTGAAATTAGGTGGAGTGAGTTTGTTGTTTTGGGCAAATAAATTAATGTTAAATAAAAAAATAAAAAAGGCTATGAAGTATTTAATAAAGCTATTCATCTTATATTTTTAATTATCGCAAATATCAAAACATTATTTTAAAAACCTGTACTCTAAGCAAATAATTATTTTTGAGATGCACAGCTATATTAGATCATCTTTCATAAATAATTATTATATCTTTAAATAAAATTAATAATAATGAGTAGTAAATTTTTTGGAAATCGGCTAGATAAAAATTCACCAAAACAGGATATTAAAAAGCCTGTAAATAAAAACAATAACGCAAAGAGATCTACAGGCGTTAGGAAAGCCGGAAGAGGCAATTAAACTTAAAATTAACTTTTACGTTCAGAAAGTATTTTAACTAAATAACTTAATGAGGATATTGATACCTGACCGTAAACTAAATATGGTATTATAATGTTAAAAACTTATAAGTCTATAGATTATCAGATTCCAGGTAGAGATGAGGTTACTAGGTATGAAAAAATACATAATGTATGTTTTGATTATGCGGAAAATGGATCAAAACTAGTAGCTAATGAGATAGCCCAGTCAATAAAAAATTGCAAGAAACCTAATTTCGTCCTGGGTCTTGCGACTGGTTCATCTCCAATAGGAGTTTATAAAGAACTTGTTAGGCTTCACAAGGAAGAAGGGTTGAGTTTTAAAAAGGTAGTCACTTTCAATTTGGATGAATATTTTCCGATTTCAAATACTAATGATCAAAGTTATTACAGCTTTATGTATCATCATTTGTTTTCTCACATTGATATTATAAAAAAAAATATTCATATTCCACATGGGGAACTAATAGAGGAGGATATTTCAGATTATTGTGACGAATATGAAAAAAAGATCAAATCTTTTGGTGGAATTGATTTTCAATTACTTGGAATAGGAAGGACTGCACATATCGGTTTTAATGAGCCTGGATCAAACCAAAACTCTTGTACAAGAATAGTAAGTCTTGACTCTGTAACAAGAGAAGATGCAGCTGGAGATTTTAACGGAATAGACTCTGTTCCAACGAGAGCAATTACTATGGGTATAAGAACTATACTTAATGCTAAGCGAATTGTATTATTAGCTTGGGGTCATAAAAAATCAAATGTAATTTCAAATTCTATAGAAGGCATTGTTGATTCAAATTATCCAGCAACTTTTATTCAAAAACATAATAATGCCACCATTGTTTTGGATAACGAATCAAGTGCTCAATTAACGAAACATAAAACTCCATGGCTTGTCAAAGATATTGATTGGTCCGACGATCTCAGAAAAAAAGCAATAACGTGGTTAAGTAAAAAAACAAATAATTCAATACTTAAGCTAACTCAGAGAGATTACAATGAAAATGGATTATCAAGTTTAATTGTTTCCAGCGGATCTGTTTATGATGTAAACATATGGATGTTTAACCAGCTTCAAAAAACTATTACAGGATGGCCAGGAGGGAAACCAGATAATGATGATACTGACCGTCCAGAAAGAGCTAAGCCTTCTCAAAAACGAGTAATTGTTTTTAGTCCTCATCCCGACGATGACGTTATATCGATGGGAGGAACGATCAAGCGCCTTTATGATCAAGGACATGAAGTTCACATAGCATATCAAACATCGGGTAATATTGGAGTTTCAAATGAAGAAGCTTTACGGTTTGTAGAAATTGCAAAATATTCGTCTTCAGAAGAAATTAGGATTAATGATGGAATGGAAGATAAAATAATAAACAACAATAACTCCAAATCAATTCTAAAGCTAAAAGGTGCGATTAGAAGAAGTGAATGTCTTGCAGCATCACGCTATTTAAGTATTCCAGAAAGTAATTTGCATTTTATGGATTTACCCTTTTATGAATCAGGAAAAATTAAAAAAAATGAACCAACTCAAAAGGATGTTGATTTAACCATCGATTTAATTAAATTAATTAAACCACATCAAATCTTTGCAGCAGGAGATCTAGCTGATCCTCATGGCACTCACAGAGTATGTTTAAATGTTTTATTCGATGCATTAGGAAAATTAAAAAGCCTCCCGTTTATGAAATCTTGTTGGTTGTGGTTATATAGAGGTGCATGGCAAGAATGGGATATTGACCAAATTGAAATGTCAGTTCCTATGAGTCCTAGTCAAGTTGTGCAAAAAAGAAACGCAATATTATATCACCAATCCCAGAAAGATAAAGTTATGTTTCAAGGAGAAGACAATAGAGATTTTTGGTTAAGAGCTGAGCAGAGAAATAAAAACACAGCGAAAGAATATAACCGCCTTGGAATGGCAGAGTATGAAGCTATGGAGGCTTTTAAAAGATATGTTTATTAACGAATTTTGCCTTCAATTTTAATCTTCTTTATATCCGGGACCTTTGATGAATTTTCCGGAAAAAATACCCGTATGGATTCCTTTATCAAGAACTTGTTGTCCGTTCACAAAAACATCTTCTATTCCATCCGCATATTTAATAGGGTCATTGAAAGTTGCATTGTCCTGAACCGTTATTGGATCAAACACAACTATATCCGCATAAAATTCTTTTTTAAGAAAACCGCGATTTTTTATTCCTAAGTTTTGAGCTGGAAAACCAGTTAGTTTTCTAATTCCTTCTTCAAGACTAATTAATCCTTCTTCTCGAGAATATTTACCAAGGACGCGAATAAAACTACCAAAGGCTCTTGGGTGGGTCCTGAAACCATCTGATGGATCAGAATAGGAGCCTGCGTCAGAACAAAATGAAACCCAAGGAAGTTTTATTTTTTTCCTTATGTTCTCCTCACTCATGCTAAAATAAATACATTGAATTCTACTATCATCTTCAATCACTAAATCTACTATCGTTTCTTCAGGAGTTTGATTTCTTTTTTTGGCTGCTTCTGCAATTGTCATTCCCATATATTTCTTCGCCATTGATTCTTTATTAAACCCAACCATTAAAATACCATCAGGAGATTGTTCTTTTAACTCTTTTCTGATGTCTTCTATTACTTTTTCACGAGGTCCTTTTTTTTGCATTCGATTTATCCAAGCTCTATGACCTCCCTCTTGAATCCAAGTAGGAATTACACCTGTTAAGCCAGTTGATGAAGCGTTGTATGTGTACATATCTGCGGTAATCCTTAGACCTTCTGCTCTAGCTTCTTCAATTTTATCAATCATCGTATCTAAAAGATTCCAATTAGATTTCCTGGAAGCCTTCAAATGATATATTTCTGAGGGTATATCTGCTTTTCTTGAAATTGTAATCAATTCCTCTATTGCTTCTAAAACTCTACTATCTTCATTTCTGATATGTGAAATGTACATGCCCCCGTATTTAGAAGCAGTTTTACTTAAAGCAATCAGCTCATCGGTGCTAGCATAATCGGCAGGGGCATAAATTAGTGATGATCCAATCCCCATGGCCCCTTCTTCCATGCTTTCACTAACTAGTTTTTTCATTTCAGTAATTTCCTCTAGAGTCGCTTTTCTGTTGTCAAATCCAACTTTTTGAATTCTAACAGTTGTTGCACCCAAAAAAGAGGCAATATTAGGTGAAACTCCTTTAGATTCCAGTTTTTCCATAGCTCCTCCAAATGAAATGTAACTGGAGCTATCTTTAATACCAATTGGTCCAGGAGAAGTTCCTTCCCCAAAAACCTCAAGAGTTACTCCTTGTTTTATGTCACTCAAAGATCTTCCATCTTTTAATAATGAATTATAACCCCAGCTTAGCATATTTATAAATCCCGGAGAAACTGCTTTTCCACTGGCATTTATTGTTTTTTTTGAATTAAATTTTTTTAATGGACCGACATATATTATTTTTTCATTAACAATAGCAACAGATCCTTTATATGATTTTTCTCCCGAACCGTCATATATCATGCCATTTTCAATTAATATATCACACGTAGGAACGCTAGAATTACAGCTAACCAATAATGCAAAAAAGAAAGAAATTAATAAGTGATTTTTAATCATGACATAAGTATTTGAATTTAAATATATTAAAAATAATTATTCACTCTATCAATTCAGTAGTATTAAAATTCAATCGTATTTTTATTTAAACTATTAATCTTTTTTAAAAAATAAAAAGACTTCTTATATTTAAACTAAGAATAATCTAAATTTCATCGAAACTAACTCTTCCAGCCAGATTTTTTTTAAAGGATTAAAAAGAATAACTAACTATTTTTTTTCCTTTTTGATGATTGTCTTTTTATTTTTAATTATTTATTTAGGAGATACTTCCTTAAAGGAAGAAAAAATTGATTTAAGTATCTATTCATTGAATTACGACACAAACACTCTGCCTGACTCAAAAACTGGCACAGTAATTAAATATGGACACAAACTTTTTGGAGAAACATATAAGTTTTTGGGAAAATCTTCTTTTGATAAACCTTTTGTCGGAAATTCATTATCATGTACTAATTGTCATCTAAACTCTGGAACACAACCTTTTGCAATGCCTTTAATTGGTGTTGACAAACGATTCCCTCAGTACAGGGGTAGAGAAAATATAATTGGAAGTCTTGAAGATCGAATAAATGGCTGTTTTGAGAGAAGTATGAATGGAAATAGATTGAAAAATGATAGTAAAGAAATGAAAGCAATCGTATCATATATTAATTGGCTGGGACGTTACGTAAAAGTTAATGAAGTTATTACAGGAAAAGGTTTGAAATCGATAGAATACCCAAATAGAAAAGTGGATTTAGCTAAAGGAAAAGTTGTGTTTGAAAAAGTTTGTGTTGAATGCCACGGATTTGACGGTCAAGGACAAAAAACGGATCAATTTACATACTTATATCCTCCGTTGTGGGGTCCAAATTCGTATAATAATGGAGCTGGTATGACAAGAGTTTTAACAGCTGCTACTTTCATAAAATATAATATGCCTCAGGGTATAACTTTTGAAAATCCTACTTTGACAGATGAAGAATCGTACGATGTGGCAGGATACATTAATCAACAGTTAAGACCTACAAAGGAAAATCTTTCTGATGATTTTCCTGATTTAAAGAAGAAACCGATGTCAACTCCTTACCCCCCATATGTTGATTCGTTTTCTCAATTACAACATCAACTTGGCCCCTTTCAGCCAATTTTTGATTTTTATAAAACGGAGTTTAACATAAAAAAAAGTAAGTAACCTTAAATTAATAAATATGAAAACAGATAAATCTAGAAGATCATTTTTTGCAACCCTAGCCTTAGGAGTTAGCGCCTCTGCTTTTCCAATGATGGTAAAAGAGTTTGAAAATGTTGAAAAACTGCCAGAATTTAATAATCTTAATTCAAAAGATTCAGAAGAGTGGTTTAAGAAAATAAAAGGAACCCACAGAATAGCCTATGACGGAAGTACTCCTCACGGAACACTTCCTATTGTTTGGAACTGGGCTTTTTACGAATCTAACAACCAAACAGGTTCGCCTGATACTGATATAACAGCAATGACTGTTCTTCGTCATACTTGTATTGCCTTTGCTTTTAATTCAAAAGTTTGGGAAAAGTATCCGATAGGTAAAGTTTTTAATATCAATGATAATTCAACGGGTCAACCATCGTTAAGAAACACAGTCTATGATCCACAAAAAGGAGATTTGCCTCTTCCTGAAGTTCAGGGAATAAAACGTTTGCAAGATAGAGGAGCTCTATTTTGTGTATGTAATCTTGCTACTAAGGTATATAGTGGAGCTATTGCAAACCAAATGGGTCTTGAACCTGAGGACGTATACAATGATATGATTGATGGAATTCTCCCTGGTATTGAACTTGTTCCGTCAGGTGTTTGGGCCTTGGGAAGAGCACAAGAAAATGGGTGTGGATACATTTTTGCAGGAAATTAAACTTATAAAAAATACTAAAAAATAATTATCATAAAAAGGTTATATTTGTAAATAACATAAAATCATACCCAAGTGATTTTATTTTCAAAATATTAACTTGTTGTGTGTTGTAATCCTTTAATTGGAAAGCAACTAATGAGAAGCTTTCCTATAAAATGGAAGGCTTTTTTAATTAGCTTAACCCCAGAAGACTCCTAAATGATTGTAAAATACAACTTCAAATAACTCCTAATGGATTGGTTAACATAGTTTTTTTTTGTTTATTCGTGATCCTAAAATTATAATAAACATAAATAAACTATGAAATATTTTAAATTAAATTTGATTTTCACATCTCTATCTTTTGCACTTTTCATGTCGTGCTTCGGAGATGATGGTGACGTACTAATTCCAGATCCAGTCGTAACTTCACCAGGCACAACAGATCCTGTTACTCCAGATCCTGTTTCACCTGTAACTCCAGTAGCTCCGGGTGTTACTGTGATCAATGATTTTGAATCGACCGATGGTGTTTTTCTTGTATCTAACGGGGTTACTTCTTTTGAAAATTCTGCTTTTGCAGGACAGATAGTAAACTCTGGAGCTGCATATGAAGCTGCATCAATACTTCCCTCTAACCTAATAGACATGAGTAGTTCTGATGCACAAATTATATCATTTGATTTTTATCAGGATACTGCAGCTGAAGTTGGAATTTTAGCTAAACTTGAAGGACAACCCTTAGGGAGTTATCCCGTGGAAGTTTTAGTTTCTGCATCTGGATCAGGTTGGAGAACTTTAACTTTTGATTTTGGATCTAACAGAGTAAATAGCTATCCATATGGTGATGGCCAACCAGAAGCGCAACCTTTATCAGATTTAACTACCTACTCTAAACTTGCAATATTTATTGGTTTTGGAACTGAAACAATGGGTACATTCTTAATTGATAATGTAACGGGAGGACTTGTTGGTGCTTCTGTACCCGATACTGATTCAGATGGATTGATAGATACAGTAGATACTTGTCCAGCCGATGCTGGAGATGCTGCTAATGATGGATGTCCAGTTGTAATAGTTCCCGTTGCAGCTCCAGAAACTCCTTCGGTTTCGTCAACAAGTGTAGTCTCTATATATAGTGCTGCTTATACTGCACCAGTTGCTGTTACAGAATGGTCAACTTCCTGGGGTCAAGGGACTATACATTCTACAATAGATATAACTTCATCTTATTCAGTTCAGCAATATACCTTTGCTGACGGAGGAAATGGAAAATATACAGGAATAAATATGGCTTCAGGCGTTGATGCATCTGCAACAAATAACATTCATATTGATGTTTGGTCGGCAGATTCTTCATCTTTCAAACTAAAAATAGTTGACTTTGGAGCTGACGGAGTTTATGGTGGAGGTGATGATGTTGAGGACATTAAAGAAATAGCTATTTCTGCAAATACCCAGTGGGTAGGAATTGACATTCCTTTATCTGATTATCCAGCCCTTACGACTAAAGGAGCAATTTCTCAATTTGTAATTGAAGGCACATCAGACGGAACTATTTTTATTGACAACCTTTATTTTTATGCATCTGCAATTGGGGTTAGTCCTACTTCATCTGCTTCAACTCCAAGTATTGCAGCAGCTAACGTTGTTTCTATTTTTAGCGAAGCTTATACAGCTCCAGTTGAAGTTACCAGATGGTCAACTGATTGGGGTAAGGGAACTACTCATTCAACTGAAGAAGTCGTAACAGGAGATTTTGTTCAGAAATATAGTTTTGTTGATGGAGGAGAAGGTCGTTACACAGGGGTTGATATGGCTTCAGGTGTAGATGCAAGTTCTTCTACTAACTTCCATGTTGATGTTTGGTCAGCTGATCTTTCTTCGTTTAAAATTAAAATTGTTGACTTTGGTGCAGACGGTGCTTATGGAGGTGGAGATGATGTTGATGGAGGAGAAGCAGAGATTACAATAACTACTAATAACCAATGGCAAGGAGTAGATATTGATTTATCAACTCTAACTTCTTTAACAACTAAAGGTGCTATTTCACAATTTGTAATTGTTGGAACTGCTGATGGAACAGTTTATATAGACAATATTTATTTCAATAACTAATAATTGAATTTTATTTGAGATTAAATAAAAAAGAGCCACTATAATAGTGGCTCTTTTTTTTTCAAAATAAATAATTATCTAACTTCAATTGTTTTGATCTTATTTAAAATCATAATTTCAAATTTACCTGGTTCGACAACTCTTTTATTAAATTGATTTATAAAGGAAAGCTCTGAAATTGGCAGTTTGAATTTTACAATTTTAGATTCATTTGGTAATATTTCAACTTTTTTGAACCTTCTTAACCTCTTTATATCAGGTGTAATTGATGCATAAAGGTCTTTGGAATATAACTGAACAGTTTCCTTCCCTATTTTGGTTCCGGAATTTTTTATTTTGATTGAAATTTCTATATTCTCATTTTGAGTAAAATCATTTTTATTAATAACAATGTCACCGTATTCAAAAGAGGTATAGCTTAAGCCAAAACCAAATTCAAAAAGATTTTGGACTTTACCTTCATAATTATACGCCCCTTGATTATTATTTTGAACATCAGAGGGTTTGAAATTATATGGAACCAAAGAATTGACGAAAGCTGGATAAGAGTAAGGAAGTTTACCAGAGGGATTTACCTCTCCAGTCAATACATCAGATAAGGCATCTCCTCCATGATTTCCAGGAAGGTAGATGTTTATTATTCCGTCAGCTAAATTTACTATATCAGAAATTATTCTTGGCCTTCCGCTATTGATAACTAATATTATCGGAGTTGATGTTTTTGATAATTCTTTTACCAGTTTTTTTTGTAATGAATTTAGATTCAAATCATTTAAATCTCCTGGTTTTTCTGTGTAGGAGTTTTCCCCAATGCATAAGATAACTACATCTGATTCTTTTGCTTCCTCAATGGCTTCAAGCATATTGTCTTCATGCTGATCGTAGTATTCATATTTAGTAGCATTATCATTCTCTTCGTTAACTAGATAGGAAACTCCTGGAATATATGTTACATTATTTTTTCCAAAATCTTCTGATATTGCCTCATAAATTGTATTGTATTTTTCTGCAAACTTGTCAGCTTTCTCTCCTTGCCATGAATACGTCCATGCTCCATTCAATGTTCTCATACTATTTGAGTTAGGTCCTGAAACAAGGATTTTAATTCCTTTTTTTAATGGAAGTAAAGAATTTTTATTTTTCAGAAGAGTAATTGCTTCTGCAGCGGAGTCATAGGATAGCTTTTCACTTTTCTCAGAATTAAAATTAGTATAAGTTTTATAATCTGAACTGGGATTATTAAAAAGATCAAGTTCATATTTTAAAGTAAGTATTCTTTTAACTGATTCATTAATTCTAGAAACAGGTACTGATCCTTCACTAACTAATTCGTATAAATTATCGCAAAACTCTTCATATTCATAGGGTACCATTGACATATCGATTCCAGCATCTATGGCTATTTTTACAGCTTCTTTTTTTGATGAAGCTATCTTATCCCTGTCATATAACTTGTTTATGTCCTCCCAATCGGTTAAAACCACCCCTTTAAAATTTAATTCCTTTCTAAGAATATCAGTCAAAATATATTTATCTGCATGAGTTGGAATACCATTAATTATTCCAGAATTAATCATTATACTTTTAGCACCCATATCTATTGCAGATTTAAATGCAGGGAGATGAAGCTCTCTAAGAGTATGTTCAGGGATAAAGGACGGTGTTCTGTCTTTTCCTGAAATTGTAGTTTGATATCCCAAGAAATGTTTTAAGGTAACTGCAACATTGTTTGAGTTTGAAACATCATTATTATCTCCTTGATACCCTTTTATCATTTGATTTCCCATTTGTGTTACCAGATATGGGTCTTCTCCAAAGGTTTCAAATTGCCTAGGAAATCTTGGATCTTGACCTAGGTCAAGAACTGGGGAGAAGTTCCATGGTATTCCACATGATCGAATTTCATATGAAGCAACTTTAGCCATATTATAAGCATTTTCAGTATTCCAAGATGCAGCTGTTGTTATTTGTTGGGGAAACATTGTTGAATTTGAGGTATAAGTAGCTCCGTGTATTCCATCGATTCCATATATAACAGGAATTCCTAGCCTACTTTCTTTCAAGGCGATTTGTTGAATACCTTCAATGATTTCATTCCACTTTTTATTTGATCTTGCTTCACCATTTGTAGTATTTAACACAGATCCTACTTTATATTCTAAAATAGCTTTTCTTGCTTTGTTTGTGTCTAGTAATAAAGGTTCAAAAGAGGTCCATTTATTTGGTCCATTTGCTATGACTGTTAAGTTTATTTGGGTCATCTGTCCAATTTTTTCCTTTAAAGTCATCTTGTTTATTAGTTCATTGACTTTAGCTTCAATGTCTGAATTGGTTTGAGCATTCAAGATAACACCCATAAGAAAAAGGGCAATTTTTAATATTTTTTTCATTATTACATTTTATTGATATACTCTAACATAGTCAATTTCCATTGAAGCAGAAGTGAAGTTAGGATCGATATTGCCGTTTGTAAAATCTCCTCCCATAGCCACATTAAGAATGAAAAAAAAAGGCTTATCAAATGGCATGGAACTATCTACGTTAAACGCGTGATGTTTTTTGTCATCAACATAAAATTCTATTTTGGAAGCAGACCATATTAATTTATAAATATGAAATTCTGAAGATTCATTTTCAATTAATTGTTCACCCCGCAAGAAATAATGATTTCCATCAGAATTAGCCAAATGAACAGCAGATGAAACTTGGCCTGGATTTCCGTCACCGTGTTCCATAATATCTATTTCTCCACAAAGAGGCCAACCTATATTTGAAAAGTTTTTTCCCATCATCCATATTGCAGGCCATGTTCCTTGTCCCAAAGGAAGTTTAGCTTTTACGTGAACTTCTCCATATTTAAAATCAAATAAATTTTGTGTTGTCATTCTAGCAGAAGTATAACTTTTTTGTTGATACTCTTCTTTTTTTGCAATTATTTTAAGGACTCCGTTTTCTACAATAGAGTTTTCTCTCCTGTCGGTGTAGTATTGGTCCTCATTGTTCCACCAGCTTCCATTGTTTGGAGGGATAGTTTCTAAATACCAATTTAATGATGAAGGCGCTCCGTCAACATTAAATTCATCTGACCAAATAAGTGATGGACCTATACTTGGATCATTTATTTCTTGAGAAGTGGCTTCTTCTTTTGATGAACAAGAACAAATAATTAGTATAAAGAATAAAATAAATTTTTTCATAATCCTCTCAAATATAAAATTTCCTTTATTAAATAATATAAAACTCACTAATTAAGATTTGTTTTCACACATATTTATAAAAAATCTAAATGATATGATGTTAACGAGTTTTTTACATTCGTATATTTGAGTAATACTAATTAATATGATTGAAAGGTATAGAGAAATAAAAGAGTTTCTTTTAAAAATAGGACTAGTATTTATTTCCTTTATGATTTCTCGCTGGTTATTTTTATATTTTAATTCTGATATAATTAAGGTTGAAAGTATATCGGAATTAATTCGTTTAAGCTTTTATGGATTAAAATTTGACTTAGCTGCAATAATATATTTAGAGTCTGTATTTATAATACTATATTTTTTACCTGGAAGATCATATTCTAGTCATTTTTACAATAAACTACTAACTTTTTTTTATTTTTTTGGAGGTTTATTCGGCTTATTTTTAAACTCAGTTGACTTCGCATATTACAGATTTAATTTAATGCGAATTAATGTAAATTTTTTTGAGGCTATAGAAAATGAAAATAATAAAGTTAAGCTGTTTTATCACTTTTTCCTTGACCATATAAATATCATAATACTTTATTTACTAATATCACTTCTTTGGATTTACATGTATAATTTAATTAAGGTTAGTTATATAAAAATGCATAACAGTTTCTTAAGAGTCTCTAGTTCCGTATTAATTTTTCTAATTGTGATTGCATTTTGTATAGGGGGAATAAGAGGTGATTTTAAAAAAAGCACACGTCCAATTACACTTGTTCATGCGATGGAAAAAGTAAATAATCCTCAACACGCTGATTTAATTTTAAATTCATCTTTCACCTTCATAAGAACGATTGGTAAAACAGGATTTAACTCAAGTAATATTTATTCGGATAAACAAATAAATGGTATTATAAAACCAATAAAAAAATATCCAAAAAATGTTAATGATAGTATTAGGCCAAATATTGTAATATTTATTTTGGAGAGTATGGGAAGAGAATATTGGGGAAGTTTAAATTCAGAGGAACAAATCCCTAAATACAAAGGTTATACCCCTTTCTTAGATTCATTAGCAAATCATAGTCTTATTTTCCCAAATTTTTATGCAAATAGTCGAAAGTCTATTCATGGAATGCCAGCAATATTGGCAGGAGTTCCATCTTTTGAGACAGCGTATACTTCATCTCCGTATTCAAATCAACCTATTGAATCAGTTGTTTCAATAACAAATAATTTAGGATATAATACATCTTTTTTTCATGGAGCTAGTAACGGGTCAATGGGATTTTTAGGTTTTTCAAAAACATTAGGTTTTGATAACTATTATGGAAAAGATGAGTACAATAACGATATCGATTTTGACGGGTATTGGGGAATTTGGGATGAGCCATTCCTTCAATTCACAAAAAAAATTCTTGATAAAAAAAGTGAGCCATTTTTAAGTACAGTATTTACAGTTACTTCTCATGACCCCTATATTATTCCTAAAAAGTATGAAGGTTTTTTTGATAAAGGATTTGTCCCAATGCACCAGGTAGTTGGATATACAGATTTTGCCCTTAAAAAATTTTTTAATGAAGCAGAAAATGAACCATGGTTTGATAATACAATTTTTATTTTCACTGCGGATCATGGAAATCAAACTCATTATCCATATTATGAAAAAATAATAAATCGTTTTGCAAATCCATTAATGATATATTGGCCGAAAAAAAAACTTAAAGGAGTCTCTTCCGTTCTTGGACAGCATATGGATATTTTCCCAACCGTTGCGGATTTAATTGGTTACGATAAGCCATTTAGGAGTTGGGGTAAAAGTTTAGTTTCTGAGGATAAAAATGACTCCTTTGTCGTTAATTTTTTTGGTGGTGGAAATTATTTTATGATGAATGATGAATATATTATAGTATCAAATGGAGCAAATATAAAAGGAGTTTATAACTCAAATGATCGAGACCTTGAGAATAATATAATTGATAATTCAAATAAAAAAATGGAGGAATTATCCCTTAAGTTTAAGATGTTCATTCAAGATTATATGAATCGAATAGTCGATGGAAATATGTTTTATGACACTGGCGATGAATAAATATTACTTTATTATTAATCCTGTAAATAAATCCAAGACTAATTCTTTAGAAGTAGAAATTCATTCCTTTTTTTTAAACAGGAAAGATGAATATCAAATAAGCTTTTCTAATAATTTCAAACACTTAAAAAAGTTAGCTTCTGATGCTGTGAAACAAAAAGTAGATGTAATTATTGCATGCGGAGGTGATGGAACTATTAGTGAAGTTGGTCAAGTTCTAATTAATAATAAAATCAAACTTGGAATTATTCCCCTTGGTTCTGGAAATGGAATAGCTGGCCATTTCAAAATCTCTAATAATATTACAAAAGCTCTTGAAGTAGTTGTTGGGGGGTCAAGTAAAAAAATGGATGTAGGAAGAGTTGACAATAGGTATTTTTTCAGCAATATTGGTTTTGGAATAGAAGTTGAGTTTATTAGGCATTATTTTAATGGAAAAATTCACGGTTTATTCGGATATTTTTATTCTTTTTTAAAATCCCTACTTTCTTACAAACCACCCTTTTTTGATATTAACATTAAAAATGAAAATATTGCTGTCGTACCCCATCTCTTGATGATTGCAAATACTAACAAGCAAGGGTATGGAATAAGTCTATCTCCTAATGCAAAAACTGACGATGGTTATTTGAATTTAATTATGATAAATAATACTAATATGTTTAATATTAGCTACTTATTGGTTCTAATTTTACTTGGAATTTCTATTAAGAATAAAAATAATGTTCGTTATATTAATTTTAAAGAATTTAAAATAACCTCAAAAAATTATCATATTAATCTTCAAATTGACGGAGAATATAGATTTATTATTAAAAACGAATTATGTGTTTCAATAATTCCAGATGGTATTAATATTTTGTGTTGATGTATGGGCTTGAAAGTGTCAAATTATAACTAATTTTATTGTGTTAATTCAATTTATATATTCCGAAACAATTATGGAAATTATCATTGCTTTTTTGATTTTTTTATTACTGTTATTAGCTTATGTAGTTTTTAATTTAAAAAACAATACAAACTCTACAAAGACAGCAGATCTAATTCATTTTTCAGAGTCTCTAACAAATCAAATACAGGAAGTCAGAAAAGAAATAGATAAAAACTCAAAAGATAGTAGAATTGATATTGAATCAAGACTAAACGAGATTAATAAGCAAATGAATGATTTCAATAAATCTTCAACTGCAAATATGACTAATCAGTTTAAACAATCAAGTCAAGTCATAAAGGAAGTAACTGCTGAATTAGAGAAAATTAAAGGAACCAACGAGCAGGTTTTGACTTTTGCAAATCAAATGAAAACTTTAGAGAAAATACTTGGGAACCAGAAGCAGAGAGGGATATTTGGGGAAATCCAATTAGAAAACCTGTTGGCTAATGTTCTTCCTCCAGGACTTTTTCAGATGCAGTATTCTTTTAAAAACAAAGAGGTTGTTGATGCTATTGTAAGAGTTAATGAATATATAATACCTATAGATGCTAAGTTTTCTCTCGACAATTACAATAAAATGATAGAATCTTCCAACAAAGAAGAGTTGGAGGATCTTGAAAAAAAATTTAAATCTGATATTAAAAATAGGATAGACGAAACTTCTAAGTATATAAGACCAAATGAAGGTACTGTAGATTATGCTTATATGTTTATACCTGCAGACGGATTATATCAAGACTTATTAAATAGTAGGGTAGGCTCATTAAAAATTAATCAACAAGATCTAGTTTCATATGCTTTTAAGAAAAAAGTTATGATTGTATCTCCGATGAGTTTGTTTCCCATGTTACAAGTAACCAATAAAGCATTAAATAACATGAAAATTGAAGATTCAATTAGTGATGTTTTAAAAAATGTTGAAAAATTAAGAAGTCATTTAAACGCGTACGCAACATATCATGAAAAACTAGGAAACACATTAGGAACGGTAGTTAATCATTATAATGAAAGTTCTAAAGAGTTTAAGAAGATAGACAAAGATGTTATAAAAATATCATCTGGAAATTCCAAATTGGACATTCAAATGGATGTTTTAGATAAACCCAAATTAGATGATTAATGATGCCCTAGGAATAAAAAAATAATCTAAAAGCACACACCATCTTCAAAATATAATTAACTAAACCATGAAAAAACTCTGTTTAATTACCATGTTATTTGGATTGTATTTTTTAAAGGCTCAAACTCCGATTGAAATCATTAAAACTGCAGATAGTAAATTAAAGGGAAATTCATCCTATGCTGAAATGTCTATAACTATAGTGAGACCAAAATGGAAAAAAAAAATGAATCTCAAGAGTTGGTCTAAAGGAACTGATTATTCCGTTACACTTGTAACAAGTCCTGCAAAAGAAAAAGGATCTGTTTTTTTAAAAAGGAAAAAAGAAGCATGGAATTATTTACCAACTATTGAAAGGACAGTTAAACTTCCTCCCTCAATGATGACACAAAACTGGATGGGTACCGATTTCACAAATGATGATTTGATAAAACAATCTTCAATGGTTATTGATTATACTCATGAAATTATTGGAACAGAAATAATCGAAAATCTAAATTGCTGGAAATTAGAATTGATTCCTATAGAAAATGCTTCTGTTGTTTGGGGAAAATTGATTGTTTGGATCGATAAAAAAGATTATATGCAACTAAAAACAGAATTTTATGATGAGGATTTAGAGATTGTAAATAGAATGGTAGGTTCTGAAATAAATGAATATAACGGAAAAAAACTTCCTTCCAAACTAGAATTCTATCCATTAGAGGATGATGGAAATAAAACTGTTATTAAATATAATGTTTGGAATTTTGGTGTTTCAATACCTGAAAATTATTTTTCCACACAATATGTTTCAAGACTAAAATAGAATATGTTAGTAAAAATTGCCTGGAGAAATGTCTGGAGAAATAAGCGGAGAAGCTTGATTACTATTGCTTCAATTTTTATTGCTATTTTTTTAGCAATTATAATGCGATCATTGCAACTAGGTATGTACGACAATATGATTAAAAATGTTGTGGGATCGTTTACTGGATATATTCAGATACATGAAAAAGGTTATTGGGAAGATAAAAATATTGATAATTCTTACGAGGTAAGTCCAACATTTATTGATAATGTCAAAAATATTGAAGGAGTTTCTAATGTCGTAAAAAGACTACAAACCGGAGTGCTTTCCTCAAATAACAATTTATCAAAATTTTTATATGTAACAGGTATAGAGCAAAAGGGGGAGGAAAAACTTACAGATTGGAAGAAAAAATTAATAGATGGGAAACTTTTAGATGACAACAGTAAATCTATAATAATAGCCAAAGGTGTTGCAAAATATTATGATGCTAAAGTTGGAGATTCAATTATTCTGATGGGTCAAGGGTTTCACGGAATGCAAGCTGTAGGTATTTATCCTATTCAGGGAATTATAGATATGAAAAATCCCAATCTTAATAACATGAGTGTTTTTATGACTCTTGAGGTAGCTCAAGATTTTGTATCAGCTAATAATAGGATAACCAATTTAGTGATTGATAAAGAACAATATTATGACGAAGTTTATATAGCTTCTAAAATTAAAAATAAAATTGATATTCTATCTAATGATGTAATGACATGGAAAGAAATGACTCCGGAATTGGATCAGCTCATTAAGGCTGATAATGCCGGTGGACTTATAATAATAGTTATATTGTATATGATAGTTAGTTTTGGAATATTCGGTACTGTTTTAATGATGACTCAAGAAAGATTATATGAGTTTGGAGTTTTAATTTCAATAGGTATGAAAAAATCTAAATTGATGGTTACACTAATTTATGAAACTATATTTTTAACATTTGTGGGTGTTGTTTCCGGATTTATAATTTCTAGACCAATCGTAAACTATTTTCATTATAATCCTCTAAAATTATTTGGATCAGCTGCAGCTCAGTTGGAGAGTGCTGGTTTCGAGCCTGAGATTCCTTTTATGACAACCTATAGTATTCCTTTAACCCACGGATCAATAATTATATTAATCTCTTTACTTACGTGCATTTATCCAATTATTATTATTTCTAAATTAAAGCCCATAAAAGCGATGAATAGATAATAAATGGGAACAATTATAAAAATTTCTTGGCGTAATGTTTGGAGAAATAAACTAAGAAGTTTGGTAGTTATAATATCAATGGTTTTAGGGTTATGGTCCGGACTGTTCACAGTAGCAATGAGTAAAGGTATAAATGAGCAAAGAGTAAAAAGTGCAATTGACACTTATTTACATCATGTTCAAATTCATAATCCTAATTTTGAATATAATTTTGATATAAACAGTTCTATTAAAAATCCGCTCAAAGTTGTTAAAGAATTGGAGAATAATAATTTAGTCAAAGGATATAGCAGTAGATTAATTATTTCAGCAATGGCTTCAACTGCACATGGATCAGAAGGTGTTAGAGTTATTGGTGTTGATTCTAAAAATGAAAATCAATTTTCTGATATAAGTAAAAATATAATAAAAGGAAATTATTTTTCTAAAATCAAAAGCAAGCCAGCCTTAATTGGACAAAAACTCGCAGATAATCTTAAGTTAGATATAAAGAAAAAACTGTCATTCACATTTGTCGATGATAAGGGAGATCTCCAAAGAATTAAATTTAAAGTCGAAGGAATTTTTAAAACTGCAAATTCTATCCATGACAATGGAAATATTTATGTTAAAAAAGAAGATTTAAATCAACTATTAATCGATAGCTCGGTTATTCACGAAGTGGCCATATTATCTAATAATATTGAGGATTCAGATATTTTAAAGCAGCAGCTTCAGAGCCTTTTCCCGGAAAACAAAGTAGAGACTTGGAAAGATATTTCACCTGAATTGGGTTCAATTCAGGGGTTATTGGTCTGGTTTTTTATAATCTTCATGAGTATTATTCTACTGGCTCTTTCATTTGGGATAGCCAATATTATGCTTATGGCTGTATTAGAAAGAAAAAGAGAATTAGGAATGCTTATGTCAGTGGGACTTAACAAAACAAAAATTTTTATGATGATTCTTTTTGAAACTATTTTTATTTCTCTAATATCCTTACCTGTGGGAATAACTTTGTCTTATCTGATGATATCATATTATGGTCAGGTTGGAATTGATTTGTCAATTGTTTCTGAAGGTTTAGAAGCTTTTGGAATGAAGTCAATGGTTTATACGCATCTCCCAAATGATTATTATTTTAAAATAACGATTCTCACTTTGTTTGTAACACTTATTTCTTCTCTTTTTCCGGCAAGGAGAGCACTTAAACTAGATCCAGCTGAAGCTGTTAGATCACTATAACTTATTATTATGAATGTAATTGAGGCTAAAAATATTTCTAAACTATACAAACAGGCAGATCAGGAAATCAGGGCTTTGGATAATGTGACTATTAATTTTAAACAAGGAGAGTTTACAGCAATTGTTGGTCCATCTGGATCGGGAAAAACAACTTTTTTAAACACAATTGGAGGGTTAGATTCTCCAACTCAAGGTCAAGTTATTATTGATAATAAGGATATTACTAAATTAAATTCAAATCAACTTATTGATTTTAGATTAACAAATATTGGTTTTGTTTTCCAATCCTATAATTTAATTCCTGTATTGACCGCTAAAGAAAATGTTGAATTTATTATGTTGATGCAAGGATACTCAAAATTGACAAGGGATAAACGTTCTCAAGAATTACTGGAAGCAGTTGGTTTAAAAGAACAACTAAACAGAAGGCCAAACCAATTATCAGGAGGTCAACAACAAAGAGTTGCTGTTGCAAGAGCTCTTGCTTCCAAACCAAAATTTATTTTAGCAGATGAACCAACAGCAAATCTAGATTCCGCATCAACTGCTAATTTATTAGACACAATGAGAGAATTGAATAAAGAAGAAAATATGACTTTTATTTTTTCCACACATGATCAAAGAGTTATTGACAGGGCTAATCGAATTATTACTCTGGAAGATGGCAAAATACTTTCAGATATAATTGTCAAATGATTTATAAGTGAGATATATACTGTTTATTACGCTTTTCATCTTGAATAATTCATTACTCAAAGCTCAAAAAGAAAATCCACGGAGCTTAAAAGATAAAATTAGTTTTTCAGGATATATTAGGTATATGAATTCTTCATCAGTAATAAATTCAGATTCAATTATTTCGGATAACTTAATTCATAATCGTTTGAGATTAAAAGCAGATTTTAGCTCTAAACTATCAGCGGTAGTTGAAATGAGAAATAGAGCATTTTTTGGAGAAAAAACTAATTTAAACCCCAAATTAGGTAATATACTAGATCAAGATATCGGTAATCTAGATTTTTCTGTAATACCTCACGACTCAAGAACTTTAGTAATTCATTCAATTTTTGATAGGGCATATCTTAAATACTCAACCGAAAAATGGGAGTTTAGAATAGGAAGACAAAGAATAAATTGGGGAGTTAATTTAGCTTGGAACCCAAACGATCTTTTTAATTCATATAGTTTAATAGACTTTGATTATCAGGAGCGTTCTGGGGTGGATGCTTTAAGATTTCAGTATTATACGGGTGAAATGTCAAGTATTGAATTTGCTGCTCAACCTGGAGAAAATATTAATAAATCAATTTTTGCAGGTTTGTGGAGGTTTAACCTGTCTGGAAATGATTTTCAAATTTTGTTAGGTAATTATTATTTTGATTATGCTTTGGGAATAGGATGGGCTGGAAATTATAAAAATACAGGTGTTAAACTTGAAAGCACATATTTTAGTCCAAAAAAAAATAGTATGAACTCTTCAAATGTTTTTAGCTCATCAATTTCATTTGATTATTCTACCAAAAAAGGAATTTATTTAAACAGCTCGGTTCTATATAATAGTGATGGAAAGAGTCGAAATACAAGTTCAGAAAATTTATTTGGATCTTTTTTAAATGATATTTCAGCTAAAAATCTAATGCCTGCAAGGGTTACATACTTTTTACAAATTAGTGGAAATTTCACCCCTGCAATAAGTGGTTCTTTTTCTAATTTTTATATGAAAGGTGAAGAGATGCTTTTGTTGATGCCTTCTTTGACTTACGAAGTCAAAGAAAATTTTGATTCAATGTTGTTAGGGCAGTTTGTGTTTGATAATGTAAACAGTAATTTTAATTCTGTGGGAATTGGTATATTTATTAGGGTTTCATACAATTTTTAGACATGGAAAAAGGATTTATAATAATGTTAGTAGTATTTGTAACAATTGCAATTATCCATTTTTTAACATTGAAAATTTATAACTTATCATTGTCTGCCAAAAATAACTACAGAAAAAAATTCTTTTATTTTTATGGTTTATACTTTTTTATATACGGTGTCTATCTGAATATTGAAAAAAAAATTGATGTAATAGGAATTGGATTTGTTCTCTTAGCGATATTTATATTATACTTGAATTATAAAGGAAAAATAGATTCATCGTTGGATGAAATAATTAAAAAGCCTTGATTAAATTTTATTGAAGGCTTTTTTTAAAACTTTTTAACTCCAGAACTACCCCCTTTTTTTTGGGCACTTATTTATAACTTTTCGCAGTGTCAGATATCTAAAAAATTCTATTAATTTAAGAGTAAGAGAGGAGAAAAAGGAACTATAACTGGTTGTTCTCATTTCCCCTGGAGTCCTTTTTGGAAGTTTTGTTGTTATTCTATAGACCTTTTTTTTTAAGTTGCCATTTCTAAAGTAAAATTAAGTTACACCATCTTTCTTGTTTTTCCCATTCATACTTTAATTAAACTTAAATTTCTTCGAGCTTAAATAAAAACATTTCAGGGTCTATTCTAACCGCACTTTCATAAAGTGATTTAATTAAAAAAGTAGATATATACGTTTGATCACATTCAATAAAAAATTTTCCTTTATAAGAAGTACTATTAAAATAATCTGATTCTCCGTAATCTATTTTTATTCCTCTTCTTCTTTCAAAACCCTCATAATTCACCACCTCTGACTCATATTTACTTGAGACAGACCATTTCATTCCAAATTTTTCTAAGCTATTTTTGTCATCGTTTTCCCCGGATGTATTAAT